>NZ_CAKKTK010000073.1:0-22604 GCF_920656135.1 Frankia sp. Cppng1_Ct_nod
AGTAATTGCAGGCCCCACATAAGCTTGTTTCGCTCGCTAGCCGTAAACCGCTGGCATTGTGTGGTCCAGCGGACGAGAATGCTCACATGACAGACAGCACTTCAGCCGATTGGTCACCGGCCGACAACCCATATGCCATCGCCGTCTCAGAGGCGCAGTGGTGGCAGCGCGCTACGCAGTTGGCCGTCCAGCGCCTCGGAGACCCTGACGACCAACGCATCTCGTGGTTCAGCTCCCGTCAGATCGACGCGCGGCAGCTTGTCTTCGCCCTGCGTCAGCTCCTCAACGCAGAGCAGCTCGAACAAGTCGCACTCAAAGCCCTTGGCATCGACCCCATCGCGGGCAACGCGCTTGCCCAGGCCCGGCAGAAGTTCGAGGACGCGCTGCCTGGCATCAAACATATGCGCGACGCCCTTATGCACTTCGACGAATGGTCGCGAGGAGAAGGACATGGCCCGCAGAAGGATCGCGTCAAAGCCGGCGAGGCACTGCGCGATGTGGCGCGTGAGTACTGGGGCTTCGCCTATGACCCTAGTGCGGGCACCGTTTCCCTTGGTCCCTACACGATCCACGTCGATATCGCGGACCAGGCCGCTGCCGAGCTGTCCCATGCGATCTATATGGCGGCCCGTGAGGTTGACAAGAAGAACACTACCGAGCTGCGTGTAAGGACCGTTACTTCGCTCACCGATGCTGGAATCCTGTGCAACTCACCCGAAGACACACCGTTGAAGGTCTCTCCCGGCGGCGACGGGCGGATTTGGCTGTCGCTTGACGTCACGGCAGATTCCGACGAGGACGGACGTCGGGAGCTGGCCGAGCAGATCGTCAGCGCTCTCGCCACCGCAGGGCTGCGTCTCGTCTCGCTGGTGCAGACGGCGGGCTCGGGGCCAATCGAGCGATTCGCCCGAGGAGAGACCCTATATGCGGAGCCGAATACCTGAATCTGAGACCGGCTATTCGTAGTGCCGACGCTCTTTGCACCTAAATATAGATCACGGCGCATCAATCGTAAGTGCTAGCCTCGAAAATTCACGCCGTGATCGTTAACGGTTCGGATCTTGCGGCTGGACGCTGTTGATGTTTGTTTCGGGGTTCGGGCATGAGGACGGCCCGGGTGTCGCCCCGGTCGGCGCCGGCTCCACGGGCCGGGCGGGTCCCTCTCGTCTCGTCGGGTCGGCGGGGTGAATGTCAGGTGGGTGCGGGCAACGCGAAGATCCGCATGAAAGCAGTGCGCAGCGCATCCACCCACGGCCAGTTCTCCGGTAGTCGCAGCCGGCGTTGACGCTGGCCGCGGATAATCCGCCCGGCCGTGTGCAACAGCCGGTAGCGAACTGTTTTCGGTTCGGCTTTCGCCAGCTCTCCGTCCAAAGCGAGCAGCGCCAGCCACGCCAGCAGGTCACAGGCGAGCGCGACCGCGGCACACCAGGCGGAATTGACCGCGAACGATTTCGAGGGCATGCGCCGCAGCCCGGTGGCTTTCCCGCAGCGGATCCTCGACTCGACCCGCGCCTGGACCCGGTGGCAGGCCTCCACCAACTGGATATTCCGGTCGGGCAGGCTGGTCGCGGTCAGCTGGAACCGGAACCCCTCGTGCTGCTCGAACAGCGACAGCTGGGCGCCCGGGTGCGACCGTTCCCACCGGGCGATGATCCGCATATCCTTCGGCCAGTCCTTCAACTGGTCCCTCGCCCGGCCGGTGCGGTACAGGCCGGTCAGCTCGGCGACCTCACCGTTGTCCCGCGGCTCACCCTCGGCGTCGACCGCGGGAGCCCACACCCGTCCCGGGACCTTCCCGATCGCCTGCCGGCCCCGTTCGTCCAGGTCGAACCCGACCGCGTAGTACACCTGCCGGTCAGGATCTTCGTTCAGCTCCGCGATGTGATCGACCAGATCATGACTCGCCCCCGCCCCGTCCACGGTGACCAGGATCTTCTTCCGGTACCCGGCGGGCAGCTGCCCGATCGCCGCATCGAGAACCTCAATGTTATCCGCCGCCGTGTTCGCCCCCGCGTTCCCCGGCCGCAACTTTATCGCCAAAAGCCCGCCGGTATTGTCACACCAGGCCATCATCGGATGATGCCCGAACGTCTTCTTAAACGTCCGAGCCGCTTTCTCCTTATCCGAATGTGCCAGCACCAGCGACGCATCCAACCGGATCACGATCATATCGCCGAGGTCCCTGCCCGCCACCGTGCACGGCGGTATCCGCCCGTGCCGGGCCACGATCTGCTCCCACACCCCCACCCGCGCGGCGGCCCGCGCCGCCGTCACCGCCGTCAACCGCTCCGCATCCACTTCCTTCAACACCCGCCACGCCGTCGGGACCGACGCGACCGCCCCGAACAGTTCCCCCTGGTCTGCCAGTGTGGCAATGTCCTTGATCCGGGTGCTGCCGTCCGCGATCCCGACCGCGATATCCGTGAACACCCTGCCACGATCATGCAACGGGAACTGCCGGGTCCCGGCCAACGCCTTCGACAACGCCCCGGTCACCCCGACCCGGTCCGCCAGCAGCCGCACCGCCGCCGTCCCCACATGCGAGACGACGTCCCGACCGCCGACCTCAACCGCCAGCCCCCGCGACCACCCCGTAGCATCCACCTGGAAAGTGCCTCTCGACTCGGGCTCGGACACGGACTTCAGACACCCGCATCCTCCCAAGTCAGAGGCACTTTCCCATCACCGGGGCACCCCCCAGGACAAGATCACAACTGCCCGGGGTGAACAGCCGAGGCTAGAGATCACTGTCACTGCCGTACTAGAGATCAGGCGGTTAGCGGAGGTGGAACGGGATCGCCTCGGTCATCCCTATCTCGGCGACGAGCATCTGCTGCTCGGAGTGCTCGCACACGCCGCGAACCCGGCCGCGGCGATGCTGAACGAGCGGGGACTGGACCTGCCGACCGCGCGGGCGGAGATCGCGCGGATCGTGGCCGAATCCGGGCCACTCGCCCGGGACGACACCGCCCTGCTGCGGGAGTTCGGCGTGGACGTGGCCCGGATGCGCCGCCAGCTGGAGGCGACCTTCGGCACGTTGGCGGTGCACGACGCGGCCCGACGGGTACGCCTGCGGCCCTGGTGGCGCGGACGATCCCAGCACAACCCGCTGTGCGGACCGCTATATCTGATCAAGCGAGCGCAGCTCATAGCCTGCACCACCGCAGGCACACGCGGTGAAACCGAGATCCGCCCCGAGCACCTGCTTTATGGTGTCCTGCGCGTCGCGCGCGACCCGCTCGGCTCCGGGCTCGGCCGCCGTGGACGCCGCGACGCCAGCCGCGTGGGCCTGCGTGTCGGCGCGGCCCATCCAGTCCGGCTGCTGCTGACCGGGCAGGGAATCGACGTGGACCGGCGCAGCGAAGATCTACTCGGCGACCTGATCGGCCGAAGGGAAGGGCATCCGTGACGACAGCTGCGACCACGACCGAGTCAGACGCCGCCGAGCCGCTGACGTGCTGGTGCTGCGGTGGCACCTACCACGAGCCTGACCTGGTCCGGCTCGGGAACCATCCCGAGGTCGGGGTCTGCCTGTCGTGCGCGCACTTCCTGCATCAGCAGGCCCGGGGGCGGGAGGACGCGCTGCGCCCCTCGCCGGCCTCCCGGCTGCGTGATGGGCTGCGGGCTGGCCGGCGTCTGGTCATCCGGTGGCGGTGGCATCAACACCCGGTCATCGGCCGGCCGTTGCGCTGGTTGGGCCGGCGCCTGCCGTAGATCACCTCGTCATTTGTGCCTGTCCGGTCAGCGCGGCACCGTCGCATTGCGATGACTGCGCCGGCGGCGACGGTGACGCCGCCAGCAACGCGAACAGGTTAAGGTTCGTCGCGGTCGATAGCGGCCAGCGGATCAAGCGCGTGGCGAAGCTGGGCCAGCGACGGTGACCCGGCCAGGCGGCCAGCCGCGTCACGGTAAAGCCGACACGACAGGCTTGCCGAGCGGCCCGGCTCAGCAAACGGATCGACGCCGTCGACGAGCAGGGTCGGTGAGCCAGTCATGCCCACCTCCGCCGCCAGATCCGCACTGTCGACCACACGGAGGGTGACAACACCCTCGGCGGTTATCAGGCGACCGATCCGGTCCTGGAGCGTCGCGACGTTCGGGCAGTCCGGGACGTGCAGAATCGTCAACCTCATCAGCGGTGTCCCTCCCCAACTCCCCTCGATGTCGTCGGCATGCAGGGCATCCAGCTGGCTGCGCCAGTAGTACCTCGAACGCAAACGCTCCTACAGCGACATCGCCGCCGAGCTCGGCGTCCTGGACATGACCATCATCGAGCGAGCGCGACGCTACGGCATCCCGGCGTCACCAGCCGCCCGGAACTGCTGCACACCCTTGGCTCAGATATCCCTGCCGACGTCCGCCGCGCCGTCGAAGGCGGCCTCGCCGGCTGGCACCGGCTACACCGCTTCCAGATGGCGATGACCTTCCCTACCATCAACACCGCCGCCGATCATCTCGGCGCTGATCAGGCCGCGCTTGTCCGCCAGTTCCGCCGCCTCGAACGCGACATCGGAGCCCCGCTGTTCTACCGAGCTACCCACGCCCAGCCGATGCGTCCCACCCCACGCGGCCAAGCACTCCTGCGGGCACTCACCCGACCCGAAATCCGCGCTCACATGACGAACGCGAAGAAGAAATGACAGCGTCCACCCCCGACAGCCGTGCACAGCCCGGCGCCTGAAGGGAAACACGATGGAAGTCGAGAAGAACGGGGTCACAGCACGTTACCCGAGCCTCTGCCCGGTATGCTCGGCGCCGATAGCCGTCGGCGACAGAATATACCCCCGCCGACCCCACGGCTGGGTATGCAGCACATGCGCCCGTGTCCTGGAATCCCAGCCGCCGACCGCCGCGGAAGTCCTCACTAACCTCGCTCATTCGTGTGCCCAGCAGACAGCGGGAGGTGACGCCGTGTGAGCGGCTGATCTGGTTGTCGTCAGCTCGTCGTCGCTTGCCGGTGGGAGTCCGGTCCGGGTAGCTGCCAGGAGGCCCGGTAGCAGGATGGCGGCTCAGTCCGGTAACGGGTCGGGTCGAAGCCCAGCGTCGAAAGCCCTGCAAGGGGGAGCGACTGGACGGTCCGTAGCATGACGCGAAGCCTGCCGCCTCGTTATGGGCCCGTTTTGGCGGGAAACAGGGAGTGTCGAGCCGCGGAATTCACGGTGAAGGCCACGGAAGCGGTGTAGATCCTGGATGTGCAGCCGTGAAGGACTCCTCGGGGTATGGGGCGCGGAACGTTCAGATAGTGGCGGCGGGAACTGGGGAGACCCTGCCCGGCCTGGCGGCGCCGCGATGCGGTCGCCGGAAGCATGCGGTGTCCTATAACCGATGACCTCGGGAAGTGGGCGTCGTGTCGGGTGGGGAGTCGAAGGCGGCCATAGTACCGGTTGAGCCGAGTGGACAACAGAACCACCGGTGATGGGAAGGGCCGCTGCTTCGTCGGTGCGTTTCGATGTGAGGAAGAGCTGGTGAGTGCCCTCGTGGCTAGCTCCACCGAGCAAGACAAGGTTCAAGCCTTGCAGCGGACGCTGTACCGGGCGGCCAAGGCTGATCCCGGGCGACGGTTCCATGCGCTCTATGACAAGGTCTATCGCGGCGACGTGTTGGAGCGCGCGTTGGTTCGGGTGCGTCGCAACGGCGGCGCGCCTGGTATTGACCGGGCCACGATCGCTGACGTCTAGAGGTACGGGGTGACCCGGATGTTCGATGAGCTGAGCGCGGACCTGAAAGCGGGGCGGTGGCGCCCGATGCCGGCGCGCCGGGTATTCATACCGAAGCCCGGCTCGACCGAGCAAAGGGCGTTGTCGATCCCGACGGTCCGCGACCGGATTGTGCAGACAGCGGCAAAGATGATCCTTGAGCCGGTTTTCGAGGCTGATTTTCTGTCGTGTTCGTTCGGGTTCCGGCCTGGGCGGGGTGTGCATGATGCCTTGCAGGTGCTCATTGATGAGTGCTGCGGGGCCGGCGGTGGGTGGTAGAGACGGATATCGCTAACTGTTTTTCGGCGATTCCGCATGACCGGTTGATGGATGCGGTCGAGGAGCGGGTGAGTGACCGGCACGTCCTGATGCTGTTGCGGAGCATGTTGCGCGCGGGAGCGATGGAGGACGGGTCGGTCCGTCGTGAGGTGACTGGAACGCCCCAGAGTGGTGCAGTTTCGCCGCTTTTGGCTAACGTCTACCTGCATCGGTTGGACCGGGTGTGGAGAGACGGCGGCCATGAGGGGGTTTTGGTCCGTTATTGCGATGACCTGGTAGTGCTGTGTCGGTCCCGGCGGGACGCTGAACGGGCTCTGGTTGTGCTGACAGCGATCTTGGCCGATCTCGGTCTGGAGCCGAAGGCGGCCAAGACTCGTATCGTTCACCTGGCCGAAGGCGGTGACGGCCTGGATTTTCTTGGCTTTCACCACCGCTGGGTGCGGGCGACGTCTCCACTGTCGCGACACGTCCTTTTCCGGCTCTCCGCTGTTGGCTGGAAGCCGTCTCTGACCGACCACATTCCGTAACATTCATCGGTGACGGAACGTAGCTACTCTGGGTCCGGACGAAGAGGCGCACCCGCTCGCTGAAATGATCGCTCTTACCAAGGAAAAGATCATCAAGTGAACGGATGCGCGTGTTCCAGGGTATGGGTTGTGTGCTGGGCGGGTTGCTGCGGCTGCCGGCCGGTCTTGAGGTCGAGCTGGTCGAGCGGGAGGCGGACGGATCGTTCTGCGTGCACGCGCGGACGGCTCCGGGGGTCGTGGTCTGCTGCCCGCGGTGCGAGGCGCCGTCGGGGCGGGTGAAGGAGCCCGCCGGGCAGACGGTGGCGCATCTGGCGGTCGTCCCGGTGGCGGTGACCTGGCACAAGCACCGGTTCTGGTGCGACAACGATGCCTGTGACCAGGTTGTTTTCACCGAGGGTGGGCCGTTGGCCGCCCGCGGGGGGACGGTGTCGCTCTCAGCGAAGGACACCATGGGCCACCTGATCGGCGACTGGCTCGTGCCGGTAGACGTCGTCACGCGGGCGGCCGGGATCGGCTGGCACACCGCGCACGGCGGCTTCATCGCACTGGCCGCCTCGGAGGGGACCGTGGTCACCGTCCCCGCCGCCCAGGCCGGACCCGGCGAGGCCACGACCGACGACGACGCCGGCGACGACGACCGCAGCGGTGTCGAGGCTGGCGTCGGGGAGGTAGGCGAGTCGGCGGCTGGCCGGGAGGGTTCGTTCGCTGGAGGGCGGGGCACGACCCCCGAGCGCCGTTCGGTGACCGGGCCACTGCCACCCGTGCGGGTGCTCGGGATGGACGACCATCGCCGAGGCCGGCCCCGTTACCACCGCGACCCGGTCAGCGGCCGCTGGGTCGAGGACGCCGACCGCTGGCAGACCGGCTTCTACGACTCCCGCGGCGGCCACGGCCTGCTCGGCGCCGTCGAGGGCCGCACCGCGGTCGGGGCGGCCGCCTGGATCCTCGCCCAGCCCGCCCCCTGGCGCGCCGCCATCGAGGCGGTCACGATCGACATGTCCACCATCTACTAGTCCGCCGCCCGCCGCGCGCTCCCGCACACCATGATCGCGATCGATCCGTTCCACGTCGCGCAATTGGCGAACAAGGCAGTCGGTGACGTCCGCCGGCGGGTCACCCACGAGCTGCGCCACCGCCGGGGCCGCGCCACCGACCCCGAATACACGATCAAAGGCGCGCTGCTCCACGGCCCGTGCAGGCTCTCGAAGAAGCGCCGTGACCAGATCCTCACCACCCTCGCCGAGCTCGGCGGCGAGGCCGGCTTCGCGATCGGCTTCGCGATCGGCGCCGTCTGGCGCGCGAAGAACCTCCTGCTCGACCTGCTCGCGCTCTCCCCGACACGGACCGGCGTCGCGACCACCCGCACCGACATCGACAGTGCCCTGACCAGGTTCCTCGAGTACTGCGCTACCACCGGCGCGACCGTCCCCGAGATCGTCACCCTCGCCGAGACGATCTCGGAGTGGCGCAACGAGATCGCGGCCGCACTCCTGCACGGACTGTCCAACGCAGCCGCCGAGGACGTCAATCGATTGATCAAACTTGTCTACCGGTCCGCGTTCGGCCTCACCAACGTGGCCAACCAGCAGCGTCGCGCCCGCCGGGCAGCCTCCCGCTCCACCCGCAAGGACTGGCTACGCCCCGCCACCGACTACACGTTGACGGCGTGACCGGGTGATTACACATTCCAGCCAGCTGCGGAGAGCCGGATTCCGGGAAGGGGAACCGGTCCCAGATCGCGATGCTGATCGAGCGTAGCAGGAGGTTCGTCATGCTCCTGTGCATTCCCTACGACCGCAACGCCGAGAGGGTTGCCTATCCACCGGCCCGGAAGATAGAATCCTTGCCCGACTTCACGAAAAAGTCCGCCACCTGGGATCAGGGCAAGGAGATGGCCCGACAGGCCGAGTTCACCGCCCGCACCGGCATGCCAGTGTACTTCCGCGGCCCTCATCCACCTTGACAGCGTGGATCAAACGAGAATACCCACGAGCTGCTGCGACAGTAATTTCCCGAAGGGCACCGACCTGTCCTTGCATTCCCAGGAGGAGCTTGATAGCGTGACCGTACAGTTGAACGGGAGGCCACGGCAGACGTTGGGCCGGCGGAAGCCAGTCGAGGTTTTCAACGATTTGCTGACAGAACATGTGTCGCCTTGATTGTTTGATCCCGTCGTCCTTCAGGAACCTGGACCAGCGGAAGCGACCAGCTTGCGCTGTCCTCGACAATGATTCACAATGAGGATCTGGTGATTGTGACCAGGTGCGCGTGCGACGACACCAGGGGAGCCCACACCTAGATAATCTTGTTTTCCATAGAGATTCCCGTAGCACCGGGGAGAACGTCCGCCACGTTAGAGGCTGCCCGGCGTCGCGTAATGGAGACAGTTTCACCGGACCTCAGCTGGAGTCATACGGTGCATGACAACAGCGCGACATGTGCTGGCCGACGAGCAGAAAGAATACTGATGACGTTGATTACAAATCCGGTTGACGAGCGGCGTACTGCGGATCGGGCAGGAATGGTCCTCTCGTGGGATGAAGAAGTGCCAGCGCGCGATACAGCCGGGCTGTTGGCCGTCTCCCGGCCTACTGTGAGCCTTTGGCCCGCCGCTGCGCCAGCATGGCATCGAGGTATTGCAGCACATTCCTCGGCCCGGCTTGCCGCCAGTCCATGACGGCCGGAGACAGGGCTGAGCCACCAGTCAAATCGACAGCCGGCCAAGTACGTAAAGCGGACCGAGAGTATCGACGTCTCGCACAACTTCATTGCCGACCTGTCGCGCAAGAGCGATCTCCAGCCACACCAGCAGGGCACCCTCAAGCTGTCGACCAGTGCAGCAGGGAGGCCGAGCCTTCCCAGTGGACCGCCATCCTGCGGAGATCGTCATGCAGGTGAGGATGCTGCACCACGACTTCGGGAAACTACTCGCCAACAACTGGAGGTAGCGGCAGGGTTATTAAGGGTACTAGCGTAACTATGATCACGTGCCAGTCGGCGTGACAGATCCTCGCGATGTGGTCGGAGTGATCGGATGCCTCCGGGTGGATGCCTCGACGGCCCATCTTCCTGGCGCTGCAAGTAGTAGTTTCAGAGCCCCGCGGAGATCTTGTCTGATAATTCCCGAGGAGGATCTTTTTATGACCCTCGTAGACCGCGACGAGGCATTGCAGACGATGGAGAGAATGTTCGACGGCTGCACCCGTGGAAGGCCTAGTACTACAGCAACACCTGTCGGCGTATCGGCGGCAACACGCCGACGGCACGCTCGACGCGAACCAAAGATCGTTTACGTAAGCGCAGGTCACCGCGTCAGCACATTGATTGATCATCGTGACTGTTGCTGTAGTACTAGTTCTCTGCTCATTACCGGCGCCACCAGAGTCGGTAAGACGGCGCTACTCAATGCCTTCGTCGCGACCGCGGAGAAGTCCGGGTTCTTGGTCCTGTTGGTAACCTCTTCCTTCCTCGATCAGGATCTTCCATTGAACGTCCTGCGCCGGTTGCTCGGCAGCCCGGCAATGAGTGTGGACACGGCTACGAGCCTCAAGCTGTCATTCGATGCATCCGGACCGAGAAGGTCCGGGCGTACCCACGCGCCGGGTCCAACTTCCGAATCAGCAGTCAAAGATCTCCAGCTGGCGAGGGCGCGGTCCACTGGATCCGCCAGGCCGCCCGGCCGACCCAGTTCTCTGATTTCCGGTCCAAACGACCAGTCGCTTCCTTCCTGGCAGCTTCCGTCAGCTGTGGTCGACGAGCTGTGCGTAGAGCTGCTCGGGCTCGCGCGGCGGCGGCCAGTACTGATCGGGATTAACGATGTGCAGCATGCTGATTGGCCGTCGCTGCACTTCCTGGCCCATCTCGCCCGCCACCTCAGAGGAATCCGCGCACTTTTTGTCTGCACCGCTCAACCATTCGAGGATAGCATTTACCAAGGTTTCTGTGTTGAGTTTCTCCGTCAACCATATGCGGATCACCTGCGGCTGGGCCGTCTTACACTCGACGGTGTCGCCAGCCTCCTCAGGCGGCGATTCGACAAGCCAACAGCGCATCGGCTGGCAGCGGCGGTGCACGCAACAAGCGGCGGCAACCCCTTCCTGGCGACGGCATTGATCGAGGACTGCATTATCACGGCCTCGGCCAGTGCGAGGCAGCAGCCGGCAGCATCGCCATGCCCCGGCGAGGAGTTCAGGGAAGCTGTGCTGGCTATTGTCACCAAGATGCCCGACCCGATTCGGCAGGGTGCCCGGGCGCTCGCCGTTCTGGGTGACATCGGCTCGGCGAGGCTACTTGGCCGGTTGATCGACTTCGACATCAGATCCGCCAGTTACATCGTCGACACCTTGGAGGAGATCGGAGTCGTTGCAGACGGCCGCATCCGGCATTCGGCAATACAAAAGGCCCTGCTGCGGGATCCAGCCTTTGTTGACCTGGCGGACATGCAGCTACGAGCCGCCCGCGCATTGCAGGAGAACGGTACGCCTGCGCCGGTCGTGGGAAACTACATCCTCGCGGCGGGCCACGCCGAGGGATCATGGGCGGTAATGAAATTGCAGGAGGCAGCCGAAGACGCCTTGACCAATCACCGGCTGGAACTAGCTGGCAGGCTCTTCGAACTTGCTGATCGCTCAAACATGAGCGGGCCGCAAGGCGCCGCAGTCAAGGCACGGCTTGTGGACGTTGTCTGGCAACGCGATCCAGCTGAAGCCTGCCGACATTTTACCGAACTTCTCGCGCATGCGCGAGAAGGGCACCTAAGTACTCATGCCGCAGCCAGCCTCGTCCGCCGGCTCGTGTTGCATGGTCGCATGGCCGAGGCGGACGAAGTGCTCCGGCTGCTTTCAAATATTGTTCAAAGGGAGCCGGACTCGGTATCCGACCTTCCAGCGACGTTGCTATGGCTCTTCTTCTTCTGCCCGGCGCTGGTGCCCGCTAAGGCATTGCTCGCACCGGCCGGAGGTTTCGAGGCCCTGGCCGCTGGGGCACACAATCGCCCATGGGTGCAGGCGGCGGTTCAACTTCCGGCGTTACTCGCCCGACAAAGGCGGGAGGAGGTTCTCGCGGTCGTGGAGAAGATTATCGGAGGCTCGGTCGGCGACCGCATGGAGACCGAGGCTACAGAGCTTGTCATCGCCGCGCTGGACATGGCTGACGCCGCCAAGCGGACCGCTGCGCTACTCACGCGGCTCTCCGACGAGGGCGACCGGCCACTGAGCCCAATCTCGCGGGCATCGGGTGCCCTGATCAGGGCGAAATCTGCGCTCCGCCGCGGTGACTTGTTGGGCGCGCACGAGTTCGCTTCTGCCGCCCTCGCGCACATGCCGCAGACGGGCTGGGGTCTGGCGGTGGGGGAGCCACTGAGCATCCTTCTGCATACGCTGACAGAGATGGGCAGGCAGTCGGAGGCGGCCGAATTGCTGGTCCGGCCAGTGCCGGAGGCGATCTACGGGACCCGATTCGGCCTGCTCTATCTGCGGGCCCGCGGCCGCTACCACCTTTCGGGCGGTCGGTTCCACGCTGCGCTTAGTGACTTTCTCGCGTACGGGGAGACCCTGGATGGATGGATGAATGAATGGAATATGGACCTAACCTACTTGCCATGGCGAACTGACGCCGCCGAGGCCTACCTCGGGCTTGGTGAGCGGACCACGGCCAAGGACTTGGTCGAGAACCAGCTGGACCTGCTCGGCTCCGGAGCGTCCCGCCATCGGGCCATCTCACTCCGGATACTGTCGGCTGCCGTCGAGCCTAAGCACCGGCCAGAACTGCTGCGAGAGTCGGCTGGGCTACTGGAGGCCGACGGCGACCTGCTAGAGCTTGCCTACACTCTTGCCGAGCTCGGTCGAGTTTACCAAATACTCGGGGAACGAGGCCTTGCGAAACGGACGAGAGATCGTGCTTGGCGCTACGCCAGTCACTGTCATGCCGAGGCACTACGCCGACGGTTGTTGGGGAGGTCCGACAGTCATCACAGCTCCATCACTGCTGTTCCCTTTTCCTATGCCGCCAAATTAAGCGACGCGGAGCGGCGAGTAGTGGCACTGGCCGCGGAGCACTATACCAATCGCGAAATAGCCAATAAACTCTACATAACCGTCAGTACGGTGGAACAGCATCTCACCCGGGCGTACCGGAAGCTTAACATCCGGAACCGGCAGGCTCTTTCCAGCCTGATCGTGGACAGTTTCACTCCCCCGACGAACGCCAGCTACTGAGATTTACCGACGTTGAACTCGTGGTGTGACAGGCTATGGAGTCGAGCCCGGGTCCGGTCCCGACGGTGACGGAACGAGCACGCGGACGATCCGAAAATCTTCGGACCGGTCTCGTGCTCGTTCCGACTTTTCAGGCCTTTCGGAAGACGTCCTTTACGGCGATCTTGCCGTCCTTGAGGGTGAACAGGTCGATGCCGCGCTCGACTATCTCACCGGTGCCCTTGCGGACCGACCATTCGACGATGGCCTGCTCGCCGCCCGCCAGGAACACCGGCTCCTCGAAGACGCCGTCCATGCCCTGGGAGCGGATCTGCTTGGCGATGTCGTTGAGCCGTACGAGGTGGTCGCGGATCTGCGCCTTGGCGTAGGTGGTGCCAGGCTCGTCGCCCTGAGCGTCGATCCACACCGCGTCCGGGCCGAAGCAGTCCCAGGCGCCGTCGATGTCCTCCTTGGCTCCGAGTTCGAAGAAGTCGTGTATCGCCG
Organism: Frankia sp. Cppng1_Ct_nod; assembly: GCF_920656135.1. Lineage (NCBI taxonomy): Bacteria > Bacillati > Actinomycetota > Actinomycetes > Frankiales > Frankiaceae > Frankia > Frankia sp. Cppng1_Ct_nod. The sequence continues at coordinate 13,201 of NZ_CAKKTK010000073.1, forward strand.
TCTTCCCCATATGTCCCTGCTCCTGTCTTGTCGGCGTGTTTCTCTTGGTGCGTTCTGTCGAGCTGGTCAGCTGAAGCGGACGGGGAGGTGTTCGAGCGCTCTGAACTGAAGGCTGTTGCGCCAGCGGAGATCCTCCACGGGAATCGCCAGTTCCCAGGTCGGGAATCGGCTCAGAAGGGCACCCATGGCGATCTCGCCTTCAAGCCGTGCCAGCGGGGCGCCGACGCAGTGGTGAATGCCGTGGCCGAAGGAGAGGTGGGCGTTGTCGGGCCGGTCAAGGTCGGCGTGGTCCGGCGTCTGAAAACGGTTGGCGTCGCGGTTCGCGGCGGCCAACGAGATGAACACGACCTCGCCGGGTGGGATCGAGACGTCACCGAGGTTGACCGTCTCCAGGGTGTAGCGGACGGTCGCAAGGTTGAGCGGGCTTTCGTAGCGCAGGAACTCCTCCAAGGCGGCCGGAATGACGGTCGGGTCCGCGCGCAGCCGCTGTTGGAGGTCTGGAGCGGCGAGAAGCGCGCGTACCGTGTTGCCGATCATGCTGGCGGTCGTCTCGTAGCCAGCGTTCATCACCAGGAAGATCGTGGACAGCAGCTCGATCTCGTCGAGGGCGGGATCGCCCTCGGACGGTGTGACGAGGGCACTGACCAGGTCCTCCCCCGGCTCCGCTCGCTTCTCCTCGATGAGCTGCCGCAGGTAGGCGATGGACGCCAGATGCGCCTGCTGCTTGGCCCGCATGTCGGCGTCGATGCTGGTAAGCAACGCGTTCCAGGCTCGGAAGTCCTGTTGCCGCTCCGGGGCGACGCCAAGCAGGTGGCTGATGACCGACAGGGGCAGGGGCATCGCCAGCGCGTCGACGACGTCGGTCGGTTCTCCGGGAGCGATCTCGTCGAGGAGGCTGTTTGTGACTTCCGCGATCCACGGGCGCAGCTGCTGCGCCCGGCGCATCGTGAACGCCCGGCCAATGATGCGCCGCAGCCGGGTATGGTCCGGCGGGTCGCTGAACAGCATACTCTTGAAGTTCGCGAGCTCGACGTCGGTGTCGGCGTGCACCTTGCTGCGCATAATGATGCGCGGCAGGCCGTCGGCGTTCTTCGACAACCGACGGTCGGCCAGCAGGCTGCGGGCCTCGTCGTAACGGGTGACCACCCAGGCGCGCAGCTCGGTCGTCAGCGTCTTCACGACGACCTTCTGCGCGGGCGCGTTCGTTCGCATGTCTCGATAGATCGGGTACGGATTCTGGGTGAACTCCCGGCTCAGCAAGTCGGGGGTGATGGGCATTCCGGTGTGCATGGCAGCTCCTCACTCAAGCCGGTCAAGCGGCTCAGCCGCCCGGTCAGCCACCTTGTGCGGCTGGTCGTCCAGCCAGCGCCGGACGTGATCGGCCGTCGACGCGGCGGAACGCTCGATAAGGGTCAGATGGTCCGCCGGCACCTCGACGGCGCTGTGGGCCAACGGCCAGTCCGCCCGCCATCGCAGGTCCGACGAGCCGCCGGACACCGACTCCGTCGACGGGTCGCTGACATCTGCGGTCGCGGTGACGCACAGCGTTGGGACATCCGTCGGAGCGGGTCGCCAACCCTCGAAGAGCAGCAGGTAGCGGACCATCGCGGTGAGCTCGGCATCGTCGGCCCGAACCTCGGCCGTCTGGCCCCGCTGGTACATCTGGCCGAAGATCACGGACTGGATGTGGGCGAGGCTGGCACTTCCCGGCAGGTGACAGTCCAGTAGCACCAGCCCGGCTGGCCGGTAGCCGGTCTCGACCAGACGTTCCGCGACCGCGTGCGCGATCCACCCCCCGGAGGAGTAGCCGACCAGGACGAACGGCATGCCGGCGGCAGCACGCAGAACCGCGTCGGCGCGTTCGGTGATGATGTCGGCACGGGTGGCCGGCAGCGGGCTCGACAAGGTGAAGCCGGGATACGGCAGGACAAACAGCGGCTGGATCCCCCGAAACGGCATCGCGAACCGCGCGTACTGGTAGGCGTTCGACGGCGCGACAACCGACGGCAGGCAGATCAGCGCAGGTGGCGCGCCGTCACGGCAGAAAACGACGGGATCGATGGGTGCGGTGTCGCCGACGGCGGGTCGCAGGTTCGCGGCGTCGGCCAGCAACGCGAAGCCCTCGTCGAGCCGCCCGTCCGAACAGGCGCTCGCGAACCGGGGCAGAAGGTCGAACGTGCGCGGTGGTCGTACCGCCTGGCTGTGACGAGACGGGGTTGCCGGTGGCGGGGCCACCCCGTCTCGCGTCCGGGTCACCTCGGCGGGCAGCGTGGGAGCGTCGCGCTCGACCGCCGACGCGAGCTCGGTGAGCAGCGCGGTGGCCGCCGCTCGCGGGGTCACGTGGTCCAGGATGAGCGTTGCGGGCACCGCGATTCCCGTGGCCTTGCCGAGGCGGTGGGCGAACTCGACCGCGGTCAGCGAATCGAATCCCAGCTCGGCGAACGGACGGTCGGGATCGGTGTCATCGGCGGCGGCGTAGCCGAGGACGGCCGCCGTCGCCGCGCGCACGTCGGCGAGCACGATCTCGTCCCACTCCGACCGCGCGGCCTCGATCAGGCGAGTGCGGACCGCACCAGGCGGCCCATCGTGCTCGGAGCCTGCGGGCCGGGCGCCGTTCGCTTCGCCACCGGGACCAGTCGGCGAGCCATCCGTGATCCAGTACCGACGGCGCTCAAACGGATACGTCGGGAGATCGACGGTCTGGGCGCCGCGCGCGTCGAAGAACGGCCGCCAGTCGACGGGCACACCGCGGGCGTGCAGGGCCGCCAGTGCGAGAAGAGCGGACCGCGTCGGTGGGCGCCCTGGGCGTATCAGCGGCACCGAATCGACGTTCGCCGAAGGAAGGCACTCGCGGGTCATCGGTGCGAGCACTGCGCCTGGACCGATCTCGACGAACGCGCCGATGCCGTGATCGCGCAAGGTGGTGACGGCGTCGTGGAAGCGGACCGGCTGGCGGACGTGACGCGCCCAGTAGTCGGGATCGCCGCTCTGCTGGGGGGTGATCATCCGCCCAGTCAGCGTGGACACGAGCGGGACGGTGGGCGAAGCGAAGGAGACGGTCCGCAGGACGCGGCGGAACTGGTCCAGTATCGGTTCCATCAGCGCCGAGTGGAAGGCGTGACTGACGGCGAGCTGCCTCGTCCGGGCACCACGGCCCGCGAACTCGGCGGCAATGGCCGTGACCAGCGCCACGGGCCCCGACAGCACCACCGAGGTCGGCCCGTTCACTGCGGCGATGCTGACCCGACCGTCCCCTGGCAGCGCCGCGCGGGCCTGGTTCTCGTCGACCGAGACAGCGACCATCGCACCGCCGGCGGGAAGCGCGCCCATGAGCCGGCCACGCGTGGCGACCACCCGGGCCGCGTCGTCGAGTGACCAGACGCCGGCCACGCACGCGGCGGCGTACTCGCCGAGCGAGTGGCCGGCGACGGCGTCCGGGCGGACACCGAACCACTCCAGGAGCCGCGCCATGGCGATCTCGAGGGCGAACAGCGCCGGCTGCGCATACGTCGTCTCCGCCCACGCGTCGGCGTCGGCGTCGGCCAGGAGCATGGCGCGCAGGTCGGTGTCGACCAGGCCGTCGAAGGCCACGCACACCTCGTCCAGCGCCGAGGCGAACGCCGGGAAGGTAGCGGCAAGATCGCGGGCCACCCCCAGACCCGCGAGTCCCTGGCCGCTGAACAAGGCCGCGAGGCCACCGGACATCGTCGTCGCCGTCACGACGCCGTCGAGGGGGCCGTCGAGGGGGCCGTCCACCACGGCGCTCAGACCGGCGCGCAGGTCGTCGCGGGCGGCACCGAGGACGACGGCCCGATGCTTCAGCCGGGATCGGTTGAGCAGCGACCGGCCGATGTCGACGACGTCGGCGTCACCTGCGTCCAGAAGATCGCGCAGGCGGGAAGCCTGAACCCGTAGCGCCGAGGCGGATCGGGCCGAGATCGCCCAGGGCACGGGCGCCTCGTGCACGGCACCGGCCGTGGGGGGTCGCGGCGTGGGCGGTTCGCCGGAGCGCGGGGCCTCCTCGAGGATGACGTGGGCGTTGGTGCCGCTGACGCCGAACGACGACACCGCGGCTCGGCGTGGCCGTGTTCCCGGCTCCCAGGGCTGGGCTTTCGTCGCGATGTCCACGGCGCCGGACGACCAGTCGACGGCCGGAGTGGGCACGTCGGCGTGCAGCGTGGGCGGAACAAGGTTGTTGTGCAGGGCAAGGACCATCTTCATGACGCCGCCCACGCCGGCCGCCGCCTGCGCATGTCCGATGTTCGACTTCAACGACCCCAGCAGCACCCGGCCGCGTTCCCGCCGACCGTAGGTCGCCAGCACCGCCTGGGCCTCGATCGGATCGCCCAGCCGAGTGCCCGTCCCGTGGCCCTCCACCACGTCCACGTCGTCGACCGAAAGGCCCGCGACCGCCAGCGCCTCCCGGATCACCCGCTGCTGGGCCAGGCCGTTGGGCGCCGCCAACCCGTTCGACGCGCCGTCGGAGCTCACCGCCGAGCCGCGCACGAGGGCGAGTACCCGGCGCCCGGCGTGGCACGCGTCCGCCAGCCGTTGGAGCACGACGACGCCCACGCCCTCGGCGAATCCCGTCCCGTCGGCGTCCTCGGAGAACGAACGGCACCGGCCGTCGGGTGACAGCCCGCGTTGCCGGCTGAACACCTGGAGCATGCCGGGTGTGGCCATTACGGTGGCGCCACCCGCGAGCGCGAGCGTGCATTCGCCGGCGCGCAACGCCTGCGCGGCCAGGTGGAGTGCGACCAACGACGAGGAGCAAGCGGTGTCGACCGTCGCCGCCGGCCCGGCGAGGTCGAGGGCATAGGAGATCCGGCCGGACATGACACTGCCGACCGTCGAGGTCAGGAAGTACCCTTCAAGACCATCGGGGTTACGGACGAGGAGATCCCCGTAGGCCTGGGTGCTGCCGCCGATAAACACGCCGGTGCGGCTGCCCTGTAAGCTGGTCGGATCGATGTCGGCCCGTTCCAGTGCCTCCCACGAGGTTTCGAGCAGAAGCCGCTGCTGCGGATCCATCGCCAGCGCCTCGCGGGGCGGAATGCCGAAGAACCCGGCGTCGAAGTCGCCGGCCCCGGACAGGAATCCCCCTCCCCGGGAGTAACAGTGCCCCCACCGGTCGGGGTCCGGATCATAAAGGTCGTCGAGGTCCCAACCCCGGTCGGCGGGCAGCTCGGACACGGCGTCCCGGCCGTCGACCAGCAGCTGCCACAGGTCCTCCGGCGTGGCGACCCCGCCAGGGAAGCGGCACGCCATACCGACGATCGCGATCGGGTCGACCCGTTCGCGCTCCCGTTCCCGCTCCCGAACGCTAGCGGCTTCGAGCTCACGGATGCGTCGGCGCGCCCGCACCAGATCGGCGGTCACCTGGTTGAGGTAGCCCCGCAGCTTCGCTTCGTTCGACATCGCCCGCCCTGTCGTCCGAGGGATTTCGGTCTCCGCTGTGCTCGTCGCTTGCGGCAACGGCCGCGCCCGGCACCAGGGCGTGTTAGGACTGGTCGAGTTCCGTGTCGATAAAGGAGAAGATTTCGTCGTCCGACGCGGCGGTGAGGAGGTCCCCGATCCCGTCGTCGACGTCCAGCACGGTGGTGGCGGCCGCGGCGCCGCCGTCCGAACCAGCGGGACCGTCGTTGACGGCGTCGGCGAGGACGCGCAACCGAGTCAGCAGTCGTGACCTGTCTGCCGGTTCCGCCGACGCGGCGGCCACGAAGGTCGCCTCCAGTCGGTCGAGTTCGGCGAGCGCGTCCTCGAACGGGTCGGCGTGCTCCGCCCGGGGCTCGCCCTCCACGTCGTCGGCCGCCTCGCCAACGAGGTCACCTACCAGGTAGGCGGCCAGCGCTCGTGGCGTGGGATGGTCGAACACCGCCGTCACCGGCAGACGCGACCCGGTGGCGGTTCGCAGACGGCTGCGCAGCTCCACCGTGGTCAGGGAGTCGAAACCGCTGTCGCGGAATGCCCGGTCCGGTTCGACGGCCTCGGCGGACGCGTGCCCGAGAACGACCGCGACCTCCCGGCGCACCAGGTCGAGCACGACGCCGGTCCGGGCCAGGGCCGGCAGGTCCGCAAGCCGCTGGGCGAACGCCGTTTCGTCAGCCGATCGGCCGGCGGCCTCCCGCGTGAGCAGAGCCTCGACCTCGGGCAGGTCGGCCAGCAGCGCGGCGTGGCGGGCAACCGTGAAGGCGGGGAAGAACAGCTCCCAGTCCATGTCCGCCACGACCAGGGTGTTCTCGTCGTCCGCGAGCGCGGCTTCCATCGCGGCGAGGGCCAGGTCCGGGTCCATCGGGAGCACGCCACCGCGGCGCAGACGCTGGCCACGCTCGGCGTCGACCATGCCGCCTCCCCATGATCCCCAGGCGATCGCGGTCGCCGGGCGGCCGACCTGGGCGCGGTGTGCCGCGAGTCCGTCCAGGTAGGCGTTGGCGGCGGAATAGGCGGCCTGCCCGCCGCCGCCCCAGATCCCGGCGATCGAGGAGAACAGGACGAAGGTGCTGATCGGGTGATCGTCGAGCAAGTCGTGGAGGTTTTGCGCACCGGTGACCTTCGCGCCGAGAACGGCCGTCAGCTCGTGCTCGGTGAGTTCGCGCAGCGGCGCCTCGTCGGCGACACCGGCGGTGTGGAAGACGGCGGTGATCGGGTCACCGGCCTCGGCTAGGTCGCAGGCGAGCCGCGCGACCGCGTCGCGGTCGGCGACGTCGGCAGCGACGACGGTGACCCGCGCTCCCCTGCCGCGCAACTGCGCCGTCAGTTCTCCGGCCGAGGGCGCGTCCGCGCCGCGCCGGCTGACCAGCACCACGTGGTCAGCGCCCCGGTCGACGACCCAGTGGGCGACCCGCGTGCCCAGAGCGCCGGTTCCGCCCGTGATGAGAACCGTCCCCGCCGCCGACCAGACGCGAGTCTGGCGGCTGCCCCGCGGCCACCGGACGAGGCGCCGGGTGAACACCCCGGACTCGCGGATCGCGACCTGGTCCTGTCCGTGCGGGGCGGTTACGACGGCCCCGATCCGCTCGATCACCCGGTCCGTCATCTGAGCGGAGGGCCGCGCGGGGATGTCGACGAGCCCACCCCAGCGCTCCGAGCACTCGAGCGCGGCCACGCGGCCAAGGCCCCACACGAGCGCCGACGCCGGATCAACCGCCGGATCGGTCGGGCCGGTCGAAACCGCCTCGCTGGTCAGGCACCACAGCGGCGCGTCGATCCCGGCGTCGCCCAGGGCCTGCACCAGCGTCAACGTGTCCGTAAGCCGGGCCGGAACCGGTGCCGCCGCTTCGCCGTCCGCCAGCGCGAGCAGAGAGATCAATCCGGTGGCGGGCTCGGGTGCCGCCGCCGCGCTCAGCAGTTCCGCCATGGGGCCGCGGTCGCGATCGGCGGCAGCGACGGCGACGTGACTGACAGTCACGCCTCGGGCTGCGAACAAGCCGCTGATCATGTCCGCCCACTGCCTCTGCCCAGGCGAGTCCGCCGCCCGGACGACGAGCCAGTGGCCGGCGAAGGCGCCCAACGGCGGGTCGTCGACGCGACGCCATGTCGCCTGGTAACGCCAGCGGTCCAGCGTTGTCGCATCACGGCGGCGCTCGCGCCACGCGGACAGGGCCGGCAGCAGGTCGGCCAGCCGGTCCCGCTCGATGACCGGGTCGGCGCCCGGTCCGGCCAGGACGCCTGCGAGGGCTTCGGCGTCGCCGTCGGTGACCGCCCGCCAGAACTCCGCTTCGGCCGGGTCGCTGCTGTCGGCGGTCGTGTCCTTCTCGCGCGAATCGGCCCAGTACCGTTGCCGGTCGAAGGCGTAGGTGGGCAGGTCGACGAACCGGCCGCCGGACCCAGCATGGACCGCAGGCCAGTCCACTGGCACACCCTGGATGAACACCTCGGCCAGGCTGGTGAGGAACCGATCCATTCCCCCGTCGTCCCGGCGAAGGGACCCGACGGTGACCACTTCCACACCGGATGCCTCCGCGGTCTCCCCGACCGGGGCTGTCAGCACCGGATGCGGGCTGGCTTCCACGAACACCCGAAACCCGTCCGCTACCAGCCCTCGAACAGTCTCTTCCAAACGGACGGTTTCACGCAGATTGCGATACCAATAGCCGGCGTCCATCAACCGACCGTCCAGCCGCTCCCCCGTCACCGTGGAGTACACAGGTAGCCGACCCGGCGCCGCCGCCACCGACCCCAACTCCTCAGCCAACCGCTGCTCCATCACCTCCACCGCCGACGAATGCGACGCGTAATCCACCGGAATCCGCCGAACCTGCGCTCCCCCCTCGGCAAACTCCGCGCACACCCGATCCAACACCGAGCTGTCACCCGAAATCACCGTCGACGACGGCCCGTTCACCGCCGCCACCGACACCCCCATCCCCCGCGACCGCTCCACAACCACCCCGACCGGCAGCCCGATCGACGCCATACCACCTGACCCTGCCAACTCCCGCAACGCCGCCGACCGGCACACCACCACCCGCACCGCATCCGGCAGCGACAACACCCCCGCCACACACGCCGCCGCGATCTCCCCCTGGGAATGCCCCACCACCGCCGCCGGCGCCACCCCACACGCCTCCCACACCGCCGCCAGCGACACCATCACCGCGAACAGCACCGGCTGCACCACGTCCACCCGCTCCACATCCGCGCAGCCATCCACCCCCCGCACCACATCCAGCAACGACCAGCCGGTCAGCCCATCCATCACCTCGGCGCACTCCGCCAACCGCCCCGCAAACACCGGCGACGACTCCAGCAACCCCGCGGCCATTCCCCGCCACTGCCCGCCCTGACCCGGAAACACAAACACCACGCCCGGACCAGCCGGCACCCCACCACCATCCCCGCCCGTAACCACATTCACCGCCGGATTCCCCTCGACCATGGCAGCCAACCCCGACCGCAATCCCGCCAGATCGTCACCCAGCACAACCGCCCGATGATCAAACATCGACCGCGAAGTCGCCAGCGACCACGCCACATCCGCCGCCGACACCCCGACATTCCCGTCCAACCAACCCGACAACCGCCCCGCCTGCCCCCGCAGCACCCGCTCCGACCGACCCGACACCACCCACGGCACCGTGACTCCGGGACCATTCCAGTCCCACACCGGCCGCCCGTCACAAGCCCCACCCCGCCCGGCGGCCGACAGCCCCTCTTCCGGAGTCTCCTCGGGCGCCTCCTCCAGAATCACGTGGGCGTTGGTGCCGCTGATACCGAACGACGACACCGCGGCCCGACGCGGCCGACCATTCCGTGGCCAGGGTTGGTGGACAGTCGCCAGTTCGACGGCGCCCGACGACCAGTCGACCTCCGGAGTGGGGATATCCACATGTAGCGTGGCCGGAACTATATTTTTCCGCAGAGCCAGCACCATCTTCATCACACCAGCCACACCCGCGGCGCCC
>NZ_CAKKTK010000074.1:0-22481 GCF_920656135.1 Frankia sp. Cppng1_Ct_nod
GTTATGTGCTGACTCCGCCCAGGGATGTCGGCGGCGACTGGCCGACGCTCGGTTCAATGGTCGAGAGGAACCGGCGCCTGGTCGTCTTCGCGGAGAGCGCCGACGTCCCCGGCGACCACTTCACAATTCTGGAAGATCACAGCGACACGACGGCCGCGACGGTCAGGAAGTGGATCGAAGCACTCATCTGAGCGGTGTGACAGAAACCGGACATCGACTCGCGGATCTTCCTGGATTTCGCCGGCTTCCGCTGCTGGTTTCCACTGATTCTCAAGGAAGGGACAGAACGTGACGGAGTTGGCGCTTCATCCTGACGCCGCTGTCAACGACACGGCATTCGGCACAGACCTCGGTGACGGACGACTCGACCCGCGGGCGCCCGTGGCACGGCTGTCGCGGTTGTTGGACGCCGGCTCCATCATCTGGCTGCACCGTGGCGACGGCACCGGGGTACTCGCCGTGCGCGGCCGGATCAACGGTACACCGGTGATCGCCTACTGCACCGACGCGACCGTGATGGGTGGCGCGCTCGGCCTGGGGGGCGCCCGACACATAGTCGACGCCATCGACACCGCGGTACGCGAGGATCACCCGGTGATCGGCCTGTGGCATTCCGGCGGTGCCAGGCTCGCCGACGGGGTCGAGTCCCTCGACGGCGCCGGCCGGATGTTCGCAGCCATGACCCGGGCATCGGGCCGGGTGCCGCAGATCTCCGTGGTGCTGGGCCCGGCAGCCGGCGCCGCCGCCTACGGGCCCGCCCTCACCGACATTGTGATCATGTCGGCATCCGGCCGGGTGTTCGTGACCGGCCCCGACGTCGTACGCACCGTCACCGGCGAGCAGATCGACATGGAGGGTCTCGGCGGAGCCGACGCCCACGGCCGCAGATCCGGCGTCGCCCATGTGACCACCGCTACCGACGACGAAGCCTTCACCCGGGCACGCCAGATCACCAGCCTTCTAGCCCGGCCCGGACGCTTCACCCCGGACGCGGTACGCGACGACACCGACCTACGCGCTTTCCTGCCTGCCCGCCCCCGGCGCGCCTACGATGTCCGTCCGCTACTTCTGGGGATCCTCGACACCGAGCCACAGCAGAGCTCATTCGAGGAACTGCAGCCCCGGTGGGCACCGAACATCGTGGTAGGTCTCGGCCGGCTCGGCGGACGCACGATCGGGGTGGTCGCCAACAACCCGATCCGCAAGGGCGGCTGCCTGGATTCGCGGAGCGCGGAGAAGGCGTCCCGTTTCGTGCGCATGTGCGACGCGCTCGGCGTACCGCTGCTGGTGGTCGTCGACGTACCCGGCTACCTTCCCGGCGTCGGCCAGGAATGGGGAGGTGTGGTCCGCCGCGGCGCCAAACTGCTACACGCCTTCGCCGAGGCGGTCGTGCCCCGGGTAACTCTGATCACCCGGAAGTCCTACGGCGGGGCGTACATCGCCATGAACGCGCAGTCACTCGGCGCCACCGCAGTGTACGCGTGGCCGCAGGCCGAGGTCGCCGTCATGGGCGCGCAGGCGGCCGTCGGGATCCTCCACCGCAGAAAACTGGCCGCCGTGGCCGAGGAGGAACGCGAGAATCTACAAGCACGGCTCGTGGAGGAGCATGAGCGGGTCGCCGGCGGCGTCGGCCGGGCGGTCACCCTGGGGGTCGTCGATGAGGTGATCGACCCCGCACACACCCGTCAGACCCTCGCCCGCGCCTTCGCCGCCGCGCCCGAGCGTCGCGGCCGTCACGGCAACATCCCACTGTGAACAGCCTGTGGCTCCGGCGCTTCCACCCGGCGCCGTCGGGCGCACCGCGCCTGGTCTGCTTCCCTCATGCGGGCGGTTCGGCGAGTTTCTTCTTCCCCCTGTCCAAGGCGCTGTCCCCGTCAGTCGAGGTACTGGCGGTGCAGTACCCCGGCCGGCAGGACCGCCGCGCCGAGGAGTGCATCGACACCATCGCGGATCTGGCCGACCAGATCTCCGGCGCCCTGCGGGAATGGACCGATCATCCGATTTTCCTGTTCGGACACAGCATGGGCGCAATCCTCGCCTTCGAGGCGGCCCGGCGACTGGAACAGGCGGGCGGTCCCGCCCCGACCGGCCTGTTCGCGTCGGGCCGCAGGGCACCGTCCCGGTACCGGGTGGAGAACGTCCATCAGCACGATGACGATGGCATCGTCCGGGAGCTTCAGCTGCTCAGCGGCACCAATTCCCGGCTGCTGGGTGACGGGGAACTGCTACGCATGATCCTGCCGGCCGTCCGCGGCGACTACAAGGCGATCGAGACGTACCGATGCGACGACAGAGCAACCGTGAGCTGCCCGGTCGACGTCCTCACGGGGGACGTCGACCCCAGGACGACGATCGAGGAGGCATGTGCCTGGCGCGAGCACACCACCGGCACGTTCGACCTGCGCGTTTTCTCCGGCGGGCATTTCTTCCTCACCGCACACCAGGTGGAGATCATTAAAATGATCTCCACCAAGCTCACGTCAACGTCACGGGAGTAACCGGATCGAGTTGTCCTCAGCCATCCGACATCCGCCTCGGCCCGAGTGGGACCGGCAGGGTTCGCATCCCGTTTTCATATTCGATCCCGAAACACCGTGCCGCACCCATCCACGGAGGCCGCAAGGAGAGAGATGGAGTTCTTCTCGTTCCGCCTCATGCCATGGCCGTACCTCCCGGACGACTATACGGGTTCGGCGTGGATCACCGTCCCCTGCCCGGCTCTACAATCCGGCTCTTCGCATTTGATTAGAGGCTGTGATCAGGCGGTTGCGGGATGTGGCTGGTTTGGTGTCGCGGTGCGTAGCCAGATTAGACGGGTGCGGCGGGAGGCGGCGTAACGGGCTCGGCGTTGCTGGTTGGTCACGTTGGTCAGGCCGAAGGCCAGCCGGTAGACGACTTTGATCAACCTGTTGACGCCCTCCGCGGTGGCGTTGGACAGCCCGTGCAGGACGGCATTGCCGATCTCCTCCCGCCAGGTGGAGATCGTTTCGGCGAGGATGGCGACCTCGGGGACGGTTTCGCCGACGGTGGCGCAGTGCGTGAAGAACCTGGTCAGGGCATTACTGATGGCGGCACGGCTGGTCGGGCGGCCGGTGTGGGTCGGGGCCAGCGCGAACACGGCGCGCAGCAACTCCTTCGCCTTGTGGGCGGCGGCGAGTTCGCGGCCGGCGTCCCCGAGGTCAGCCAGCGTGCACAGCAGCCGGCCTCGGGCGGCCTCCGAGAGCGACTCGGCGTTGCGGACCAACAGGTTACGGATCTTGTATTCGGGGTCGTCGGCGCGGCCGCGGCGGCCGTGACGCTCGACGGTGACCCGGCACCGCACGTTCCCGATCATCCTGTTGGCCGCCAGGATCGCATGAAACGGATCCACCGCTAGCAGGGCGTGCGGCAGCGCGCCCCGCGCCGTCGACTTGTAGATCGTGGACATGTCGATCGTGATCGCCCAGATGTTCGCCCGCCACCAGTCTGGCCGCGTGATGATCCAGGAGGCCGTCACCGCCGCGGTCCTCCCCTCGACCTGGCCGAGCAGACTATGGCTGCCCGACGAGTCAACGAACACGCTCTGCCAGCGATCCGCGTCCTCGACCCAGCGGCGCGTCACGGGATCGAAGTGGTAGCGCGCCCGGCCACGGCGATGGTCATCAAGCCCCAGCACGCCGACCGGCGGCAACGGTCCAGACACCGACCGGCCCGCCGCCGGCGCCGCGCGCTGAAGGCCACCCGCCGCCGCGGCCCCGTCAGCCGGCCCTTCCTGCCCGGCCGGTTCGACGGGCGTGGCCGGCGTGGCTGTTTCGACTGGTGGGACGGCCTCAAGGGCCGCGGCGGGGTCGGTGACCACGATCCCGGCCGCCTCAGCGACCCCGACGAAAGCGTCGTGCGCCGTGTGCCAGGCAACCCCGGCCGCCCCCGCGACCCGGCTGACCGGAACCAGCCAGTCGCCGCACAGGCGGCCGATCGTCTCCCGGCCCGCCATCGACACCCGGCCCGAGCGCGCCGCGACCGGCCCGGCCTCGGTGAAACTCGCCCGCCCGCAGCCGTCGTTCTCACAGTAGAACCGGCTCTTGTGCCAGGTCACCGTCATCGGTGCAACCACCAGATGCGCCAGACGCTGCCCACCGAACTCCTTGACCCGTCCCGAGGACACCCCGCAGTCCGGGCAGCACGCGACCGCCCCCGGGACTGTCATGACATGCACCGACCCCGAACCATCCGCCTCACGCTCGAGCGCGACGATCTCGACGCCGTCAAGCCCGAACCAGCCCGCCACCACAGCACCGTTAACCTCGAACACACGCACCCGTCCGCTTGGAGATCATTGTCCTTCGACAAAACGTGATCTTTCCAAACGGCGGGTGCGCCCCACTTCCCAGCCCCACCGTGACTACACCGGGCTACAACGAGCCGTCACCATCCGTCAGTGTTCAGACACGGCCTCTAGCGAGATACGAAGAGCCGCATATTGTGGCATCGGTGATCGACGCTTTTCCCGGAAAGTCGTGGGCTGGGCCGTGGCCGACCACATGCGCACCGACCTCGTCCTCGATGCCCTACGCATGGCCATAACCCGCAGGCACCCACCGAAAGGTGTGATCTTCCATGCTGATCGAGGCAGCCAGTACACCAGCAAGGAATTCGTCGACTTCTGCAAGATCAACAACGTGCGGAACTCGGTCGGCCACACCGTAATCTGTTTCGACAATGCTGCCGCTGAATCGTTCTGGGCGACCCTGAAGAAAGAGTTCATCCACCTCCACCCCTTCGACACCGTCGAACGCCTCAGAACCGGGGTCTTCGAGTACATCGAGGTGTACTACAACCGGTTGCGGATCCATTCCACGATCGGCTACCTCACCCCTGTCGAGTTCGAGGATGAATTTGACAAGAAAGGTGATCGCGCAGCATAATAAGGACTGTCCACGAAAGCGGGAACCCTCCAGAACCAGCGCAGCACCGCCTGCTGGCGGCACGTCACCGCGCGGGTGCCTCGCCGGACACGCTCCGTCTGGAGAAGTCCCTCCAGAAACACGACGGTTTCCTCGCGCGACGCCAGCACGGCCGTGTATGTCACACTCACGGGAACGCGGGACCTTTCTAAAGCTGATCTTTGGTCGAACCGGCTTTCTTGGCGGAGTCCCGCGTTTTCCGTCGAACTACCAAGTCCCGGGCGCGTCAATTACACCCCGCACCGATCTCGGCGACCGGAAGATCGGCGTCGAAGACGACGACTACCGCTTGCTCCTTGTACTCCTCGGTAAATGCACGGCGTGTCGAACCCATCCTTCGCTCTCCCGACGAATCGGGCAGCTACTCCAGGTGTCCACTGAAGCGGGTACGGTCCAGACACAGCGGAGTGGTCCTTCGGCCGCCCAGCCGTACCGTAGCCCCACCATGGTCGCAGCATCCGACAGGAAAACACGTTGATGATCAATGGCTGGCGACGCTACGTACGGGACCATCCCCACAGCACCGACGGGGTGGTGGCCCTGCTGCTGTTCGCCGCCTCCGTCCCCGGCAGCCTACAGACAACTCCGGACTCGACCGGCCGGACCGGGTGGTGGCCCGGCCTGTTCTTCGGAGGCATCTCCTGCACCGCCCTGCTGTGGCGCCGCAGCCGCCCCCGCACCACTGTGACGGTGACCACCGCGTGCGCGGTGACCATGACAGCGCTGGGCTACCTGCTCACCCCCCTGCTGTTGGCACCGGTCATGGTCGCGCTCTACTGGCTGGCCGTCCGCACCGACCGGAACATCACAGTCACCTATGCCGTCACTACCGCCGCGTTGCTGGTGGGCACGGCGCTGATCGCGAGCCCCGCCAACCGCCCAATAGACCTCAAAACGATCGGCCCCACCGCCTGGGTGCTGCTGCCGGCCGCCCTCGGCAACTCGGTCCGCCTGGGGCGCGCCTACGTGGAGGCCGTGAAAGCCCGTGCCGAGCACGCCGAGCGCACCCGCGAGGAGGAGGCACGCC
Organism: Frankia sp. Cppng1_Ct_nod; assembly: GCF_920656135.1. Taxonomy (NCBI): domain Bacteria; kingdom Bacillati; phylum Actinomycetota; class Actinomycetes; order Frankiales; family Frankiaceae; genus Frankia; species Frankia sp. Cppng1_Ct_nod. The sequence continues at coordinate 5,971 of NZ_CAKKTK010000074.1, forward strand.
ACCGGGTCACCGAGGAGCGTCTGCGCATAGCCCGCGAACTGCACGACGTCGTCGCCCACCACCTCGCTCTGGCCAACGCCCAGGCCGGCACCGCCGCACACATCATCCGCACCCGTCCCGACCAGGCCCGGAAGATACTCATCGATCTCACCGGCACCACCTCGTCGGCGCTGCGCGACCTCAAAGCCACCGTCGGCCTCCTGCGCCAGGCAGGCGACCCGAACGCACCCCTGGAACCGACCCCCGGACTCGCGCAGCTCTCCGATCTGACCGCCTCGTTCGGATCCGCCGGACTCACGGTCACCGTTGTCGCCGAGGGAGAACAACGACAGCTGTCACCGGGAGTAGATCTCACGGCGTTCCGAATCGTGCAGGAAGCACTCACCAATGTCGCCAAACACGCCGCCGCAAGGGCAGCTCAGGTACGGCTCGCCTACTCCCACGACCGGCTGACCATCACGGTCACCGACGATGGATGCGGCACAACCCCCTCCGCCGCGACCCCGGGCAGCGGCTTCGGGCTCATCGGCATGCGCGAACGCGCCCGCTCCGTCGGCGGCCACCTCTTGGCGGCCCACCGCCCCGCAGGCGGCTTCGAAGTCGCCACCATACTGCCGCTGCACCCTCAGAACCCGGAAGAAGACCGAAACACATGACCATCCGTGTGCTGCTCGCCGACGACCAGGCCCTGCTGCGGGCGACCTTCCGAATGCTGATCGACTCCTGCGCCGACATGAAAGTGATCGCTGAAGCCGCGGACGGCAAGGAAGCGGTCGAGCTCACCCGCGCCCACCACCCCGACGTCGTCGTCATGGACATCCGCATGCCCGGCACGGACGGTCTGACCGCCACCGCCGCCATCTGCGGCGATGCGGACCTGTCCGCCACCCGCGTCCTCATCCTCACAACCTTCGAAATCGACGAGAACGTGGCCCGGGCACTGCGCGCCGGCGCGAGCGGCTTCCTCGGCAAGGACGTCGGCGCCGACGAACTCCTCACCGCCATCCGCGTGGTGGCCTCCGGCGACGCACTCCTCTCGCCCCTGGCCACCCGCGCGCTCATCGCCCGCTTCCTCACCGCCCCCGAACCCGGCACCCACCCGGCACCCGAACGCCTCACCGCCCTCACCGCCCGCGAGCGGGAGGTGATGGCACTGGCCGCCGAGGGGCAGTCCAATCACGAGATCGCCGAGAAACTCGTCGTCAGCCCACTGACCGTGCGCACCCACATCCACCGCGCCATGGCGAAACTGGACGCCCGCGACCGCGCCCAACTGGTTGTCATCGCCTACCAGTCCGGCCTCGTACAGGCTGTACCTCCCACACCGCCTACACCGCCCACAGGCGCCGGTGGATGACAGCCCGCGGACCGCGTTGCCGGTTGCGTTTCGCCGCGGGATGCGCTCAGCAGCCCCGGATCGGGGGCATCGTCGTTGTTTTTGTCGTGTCCAGCGTGAGATGGTCCGCTTCCGCGGTCACCTCGATGCCGGCCGAGGTCGCCTTCGCCGAGGTCAACTGCAGATTCATGGGCAGCCCACTGAGCGGCACCGTCACGGTCAGGGCCTGCACCGCGCCTTGCGGGATGCTCAAGGCACGGATGCCGTTCACGCCGATACCGGTGGGCGCGATCGTGAACCGGTTGTTCTGGACGCTCGCCTGCACGTCACCGAAGACCTTGATCTGCCCGATGATCGGGACGTCCACGGGCGCCGAGACCCGCATCCCTGTTCCGGCCGGAGCCAGCTGGACCTGCCCGGGTTGTCTGGCGAGGTAGGCATTGAGGTCCGTGAAGGTGAAGCGCACCGTACCGACCACCCGGTCGATCGGCACCGTCTTTACATCGTTGCTGATCATCTTGCGAAGCGGGACGTGCACGCCCTTGACGTGCACATTGATGTCGTCGACGCACAGGTCGGGTACTGCGATCCGGTGAATACGGAAACCGATGTCCTTGTACCTGCCCATCATTATCTGGGTCAGAAACGGAATCCCGCCGACGGACGCCTCCGGCCTGCTCGGCAGCTGCTGGCTCTTCTGGACCTGGCTGACCATCTGGGATGCCGCGGCGTGGGCACCGACTCGGTCCACCACGCTGAGCACGGCGACCTGGAGGACAAGAAAAATCAGTAGTAGCCGGCGTCGGGACCGCCGACGGCGGCGGCGCGGAAGCCCCGGCTCCACCCCCTGCGGCCCCTCCACCCCCTGCGGCCCCTGCGTCCCGGGCGGCCCCTGCGTCCCGGGCGGCCCCTGCGTCCCGGGCGGTTCCTCCGTCCCGGGCGGTTCCTCCGTCCCGGGCGGTTCCTGCGCCACCGGCGGTTCCCACCGTCGTGCGTCGCCTTCCTGCCAGTGGCCCACGTCGTCAGCACTCCGTTTCGTGTCGTCCGTCCGGGTCTGTCACGGGCGGTCCCTCGTCCGTGGCGGGTTATCTGACGGGTACGGACAGCAGGCCGGCAGTGTCGTCCGGGACCGCGCGGGGAGACGGCAGGCGGCCCAGGGCGCTGCCTTCCACATCCACGCGCGGCAGCACCCTGTGCAGCCAGCGCGGCATCCACCAGGCCCGGTCGCCGAGCAGGGCCAGGACGGCGGGCACGATCGTCATCCGGACCACGAACGCATCGAGCAGGACAGCCGTGGTCAGACCGAACCCGACCATCTTGATCACGGCCTCGCCCGAGCCGATGAAGCCGGAGAAGACCGCCATCATGATCAGCGCGGCGGCCACCACCACCCGGGCGCTGTACCGGAACCCCGCGACGACCGCCTCGCCGGCCGGGACCCCGTGGACGTATGCCTCCCGCATGCGCGCAACCAGGAAGACTTCGTAGTCCATGGCGAGGCCGAAGACGATACCCACCATGAAGATCGGCATCAGGCTCATGATCGGGCCGCTCTGCGCGACGCCGAGGAGACCGGCCAGCCAGCCCCACTGGAAGACCGCGACGACCGCGCCGAGGGCCGCCAGCACCGACAGCAGGAAGCCGAAGGCCGCCTTGACGGGCACGAGCACGGACCGGAAGACCACCAGCAGGAGCAGGAAGGCCAGGCCCACCACGACCGCAAGATAGGGCACGAGCGCGCCCTGTACCTTCTGGGCCATGTCGATGTTCACGGCGGTGGTGCCGGTGACCTCGTAGGTCAAGCCGCTCGCGGACGCGATCGCCGGGCGTTCGGCGCGGATGGTGTGGACGATGTCCTTCGTCTTCTTGTCACTGGGGCCGGCGGCCGGGATGACGGAGAAGACCGCGGTGTCGCCCGCGGCGTTGAACCTGGCCGTGGAGATCGAGACGACGCCCTGGGTGGCACCGATCTTCTCGATGACCGTGTTGACGGCGGCCTTCGGGTCCCCCGCGCCCGTGGTGTCAACGACGACGGTCAGTGGGCCGTTGAAGCCGGGACCGAAGCCCAGGGCAAGGTCGTCGTAGGCGCGGCGCTCGGTGGTGGAGGTGGGCTTGGCCTCGTCCCCGGATGTGCCCAGTCGCAGGTCCATCACCGGCACGGCGATCATCCCCAGGCCCAAGACAGCGAGGACGAGCACGGGAAGGGGGTGGCGTAGGACCAGCCGAGCCCAGCGGGCGCCCCCGCCCGGCCTGCCGCCGTCCACGGTCCCCGCCCCCCGGCGTGCGGCACGTGGCAGCACGGCACGCTGGAAGAGGCCGAGAAGGGCCGGGACCAGGGTCAGCGCGACGAGCATGGCGACGGCAACCGTCCCCGCGGCGGCCAGGCCCATCTTGGTCAGTGTCGGGACACCGACCACCGAAAGCCCGGCCAGCGCGATGACGACGGTGAGCCCGGCGAACACCACCGACGACCCGGCGGTGCCGGCGGCAAGACCCGCCGCCTCCTGCGGCGCGTGCCCACGGGTGCGCTCCTCGCGGTAGCGGGAGACGATGAACACGGCGTAGTCGATGCCGACGGCGAGCCCGAGCATCGTGGCCAGGGTGGTGGTCGTCGAGGACAGACCGAAGGCGCTACCCAGGGCCATGATCGCAGCGACGCCGACGCCGACGCCGATGATCGCGGTCAGCAGCGGCAGCCCGGCGGCGGCCAGCGAACCGAAGGTGATCAGCAGTACAACGGCGGCGATAGCGACACCGATCATCTCGCCCGCCCCACCCGCCGCGGGCCGGGTCGTCAACGCGCTGCCGCCGATCTCGACGGTCAGGCCCGCGTTCCGGGCGCGCTCGGCGGCGTCCCGCAGTGTCCGCTTGCTGGCATCGGTGAGGTCGTCGCTCTTGACCGTGTAGGTGACGGTCGCGTACGCCGTCGACGCGTCCTTGCTCACCGCCTGCCCGCTGAAGGGGCTCACCGCGCGGGCGACCTGCGTCCCGCCGGCCACCTCGTCCACAACCTTCTCGATGGCCGACCGGTTAGCGGTCGCGGTGACCTGTTGCCCGTGCGGGGCGACGAAGACGATCCGGGCAACCGCCCCGTCGGCCGCGCTGCTGGGGAAGCGCTGGTCCAACAGGTCGAATGCCCGCTGGGACTCGGTGCCCGGCATCGAGAACCCGTCGTCGGGGACGGCGGGCGCCTTGGCCGCGCCGAAGCCGACACCAGCCAGAACCGCCACCCACACCAGGACGACGTACCAGCGCTTCCGGAAGGCCAGCCGGCCCAGTCGATAGAGAAAAGTAGCCACGGGAGAGGTCTCCAGATCTGATCTCGGGTACCTCTCAAGCCTGTCCGGGAAGGGCCGTCCCGTCGTCGTCCGCCCGCCGGTAATCCGGCTACGGAGAACGCAGTACGCGCTACCCGGCACATCCCCTGCCGGGACGGGGTCTGTTGCATTGGCGAGGTCCGCACCCGCGCAGACAGCGGTCAGTAGACGTTCCGAGTAGTGCGGCACGTCGGTAGCTGACGTTCCCTGGAACCGGGCGGCATGCGAGGACCCTGCGACGAGCGTCGCGCTGCCGAGTGAGCGGTGGCAGGCCGCTGAATGTTCAGCGCAGCGCGGTTCGCCGGGCGCGCGCTCCTGACTGCGTTCGCCGTGAGCGCTCCACGCCGTACGCCGACCGCCTCGTCGAGGTCGGACGGCTGCGGGGGCTCGATCCTCATCAGCCCGGGATGGATCTCGCCCCGGCTCGCCCCGGCACGGCTCGGCTCGGCTCGGCTCGGCTCGGCTCGGCTCGGCACGGCCGTCGAACTGGCCCGATCGGTGCGCCCGGCCTGACCGAACCGACGGGCTGAACCCCTCGTCGAGGTGCACATGGCCCGCGTCCGTCTGCCGTGTCGATCCGTGGCTGCCCCGTTCGATCTGGGAGTGACAGGGTCGAGAGGCGACCGGAGAGATCAAGGAGATCGACGATGGCGAAGTACATGCTGATCATGCGAGGCACAGGCGAATCGGTCGCGAAGATGATGGAGACGCCGTTCGAGCAGATGCTCGAGACGGTGGGGCGCTTCAATGAGGAGATGATCCGGGCTGGCGTGCTCGTCGCCGCCGAGGGCCTGGACGACCCGACCCAGGGCGTGGTGGTCGACTTCAGCGGCGAGACGCCGGTGGTCGCCGACGGTCCGTACGGCGAGACGAAGGAGCTGTTCGGCGGCTTCTACGTGATCGACGTGGCCTCGACGGATCACGCGGGCGAAGAAGACGATCGCCGCGGCGGGAGTGCCGTTCGAGCTGCCGCCGTCCGAGGAACGGCGGCAGCGGCTCGGCGGTGTCGTCCTCAGCGTGCTGTATATGATCTTCATGGAGGGCACGGAGGACACCGTCGAGGATGCGCACATCGTCCACACCCGCCCAGCGCAGCAACCACCACGCCCGGGCCGCGGACAGCTCGAGGGGAAAGGGCACTCGGGCCGCCGCCGCTTGGACGGCCGTCGCGGGGCGGTGAACCAGGCCCCGGTGCCCTTTCCCCTCGTCGCGTGGAACTCTTCTGCAGATCTCGTCAGTCGAGGGTCGCAAGGGCCTCGTTGAAGCGCTTCGACGGACGCATGACGGCCATGGCCTTGGCTGCGACGGGCTGGTAGTAACCCCCGATGTCGGTCGGCGAGCCCTGGACCGCGATCAGCTCGTCGACGATGGTCTGCTCCTGATCGGTGAGCGTCTTGGCGAGGCCGACGAACGCCTCCGCGAGACGGGCGTCGTCGGTCTGTGTGGCCAACTCCTGCGCCCAGTAGAACGCCAGGTAGAAGTGGCTGCCCCGGTTGTCAATGCCGCCCAGGCGGCGGGTGGGCGACTTGTCCTCGTTGAGGAAGGTGGCGGTCGCCCGGTCGAGGGTGTCGGCGAGCACCTGAGCGCGTGCGTTGCCCGTCGTCTGCGCGAGGTGCTCGAAGCTGACCGCGAGCGCGAGGAACTCGCCCAGGCTGTCCCAGCGCAGGTAGTTCTCCTTGAGGAGCTGCTGGACGTGCTTGGGCGCGGAGCCGCCGGCACCGGTCTCGAACAGGCCACCGCCGTTCATGAGCGGGACGACCGAGAGCATCTTGGCGCTCGTGCCGAGCTCCAGGATCGGGAACAGGTCGGTCAGGTAGTCGCGCAGCACGTTGCCGGTGACCGAGATCGTGTTCTCGCCTCGACGGATCCGTTCCAGGGAGAACGCGATCGCGTCGACCGGTGCCAGGATCTCGATCTGTAGTCCCTGGGTATCGTGTTCGGGCAGGTACGCCTTGATTTTCTCGATCAGTTTCGCGTCGTGCGCGCGGCCCTCGTCGAGCCAGAACACCGCCGGGTCGCCGGTGGCGCGGGCGCGGGTGACTGCGAGCTTCACCCAGTCCTTGATCGGTGCGTCCTTGGCCTGGCACAGGCGGAAGATGTCGCCGGCGCAGACCACCTGCTCGAGAACCACGTTGTCGGCCTCGTCGACGACCCGGACCGTGCCCGTGGCGGGGATCTCGAAGGTCTTGTCGTGGCTGCCGTACTCCTCGGCCTGCTGCGCCATCAGGCCGACGTTGGACACCGAGCCCATCGTCGCGGGGTCGAAGGCACCGTTCGCCCGGCAGTCGTCGATGACGACCTGGTAGATGCCGGCGTAGCTGCTGTCGGGGAGAACCGCGAGGGTGTCCGCCTCCTGGCCGTCCGGGCCCCACATGTGACCAGAGGTGCGGATCATAGCCGGCATGGAGGCGTCGACGATGACATCGCTGGGCACGTGAAGGTTGGTGATGCCGCGGTCGGAGTCGACCATCGCCAGGGCGGGGCCGTCGGCCAGTTCGGCTTCGAAGGAAGCCTTGATCTCCGCGTCTTCGGGCAGCTGGTCCAGACCCTTGAGGATGGCGCCGAGCCCGTCATTCGGGGTCAGGCCTGCGGCGGCGAGCGTCTCGCCGTACGCGGCGAACGTCTTCGGGAAGAAGGCCCGCACCATGTGGCCGAAGATGATCGGGTCGGAGACTTTCATCATCGTGGCCTTCAGGTGTACCGAGAACAGCACACCCTCGGCCTTGGCCCGGGCGATCTGCGCCACCAGGAACTCACGCAGCGCGGCCACGCGCATGACGGACGCGTCCACGACCTCGCCCGCCAGCACCGGCACGGACCCACCCAGGGTGGTGGTGCTGGCGTCGTCACCCACCAGCTCGATGCGTAGCGAGCCTGCCTCGATGATGACCGCGGACTTCTCGGTGGAGCGGAAATCGTCGGCGGCCATGGTGGCGACGTTCGTCTTCGAGTCGGACCTCCACGCGCCCATCCGGTGCGGATGGGTCTTGGCGTAGCGTTTCACCGACGCGGGGGCACGGCGGTCGGAGTTGCCCTCGCGTAGCACCGGGTTGACAGCGCTGCCCTTGACCTTGTCGTAACGGACGCGGATCTCCCGCTCCTGCACGGTCTTCGGGTCGTCCGGGTAGTCCGGCAGCGCGTAGCCCTGCTGCTGCAGCTCGGTGATCGCCGCCTTCAGCTGCGGAATCGAAGCCGAGATGTTCGGCAACTTGATGATGTTCGCCCCGGGCGTCTTCGCCAGCTCGCCGAGCTCGGTAAGCACATCAGGGATGCGCTGGGCCTCCGCGAGACGCTCGGGGAAGCTGGCGATGATCCGCCCCGCCAGGGAGATGTCGCGGCTTTCGACACTGACACCGGCCGCCCGAGCGTATGCCTGGACCACGGGCAGGAACGAGTACGTCGCCAGGGCCGGGGCCTCGTCAGTGTGGGTGTAGATGATGGTCGAATCGGTCACCGATACTCCGCTTCATGTCTACTTCGTCTTGCTATCAAGATATGTCCTGATCGCCCCGTTACCTTGATCGCGGGCACGGGCGTGTGCTGGTGGTCGTCGACGAACCGGCCGGCATCGGCGCACTCGCGGTCACATTGGTACGGCAGACGGCCCGGACGTAGCCCCGGCTGCTACTCCCCGGGTGATGACGTACCATCAGACAGCGATCATTCTGACCCGGTTGTCACAGAGCTTGGACATGTCGTCAACGTCGGATGTGAGCATGACGACTGGTCCCGGTTGCCGCAGGGCGACCTCGGCCACCATCGCGTCGATGGCGTATTTGTGGCCGTGCAGCTTCGCTTCCTTCAACAGCTTCGCGGACGCCTTCGCGGTCTGTTCAGTGACCGGTTCGACCTTGAGCCGTGAGAGCACCCAGTTCAAGCGCGGCATGCTCACGTCCGCGTAACCGACTTCGACGATCGTGTCGGCGCTGATGACGAGATCGGATTCCAGCTCGCTGAAAATCTTGAGCATGGCCGCGACGTTACGGTCCTGAGCGATCCAGGCGGACAGCCCCGCGCAGTCCAGGACGACCGTCTCGATGCGTTTGGTCACGCCGCCGTGTCTTCTGTACGGTCGGCGTGACCGAAAAGCCTGGCCCAGGCCTCGGTCAGTTCCTCCTCGGTGAACGCGCCGGATTCCCGCTGGTAACGCTCCAGCTCGTCAACAAGCAGCTTGTGGCGGATCTGGCGTGCGACGGCTTCGGCCACGTACCCGGAAACATTGTCTGTGATCTTTCTCAGCTCGGCGACCTGGTCGCTGGGCAACGTCACCGTGATGCGGGTGGTTGCGGACATGCGCCAATCATACCGAAGTATGCGCGGGATCGGAGATGACGCGACCGTCACCGGCCACGTCCCGGCCGGACCGCGAGACACTGACGCTGAGCCAACAGCGTGGCCCACAGCTTCCGCAAGGACGAGGAGCCCAGGTCCGCAGTGCACGAGCGGCACACCGGCCAGGCTGGGGTCACCCCAGTCGTTGCGGTAAGCGCCCGGGTCCGTCAGGAACCGCAGCACGACCAGGGTGGCCAGCAGCCGGTCGGTGAACACCAGCCGGTGACGGCCCCCGGACGATTTCCGGGCCGCCGAGAGCTCGGGCGATGTCGGCCTGGTCGTACTCACTACTGGTGTTGGCGCGCTTACCGTCTGGCGGGCTGACCCGGATTACGATCTCGCCCACGGCGCGCTCCACGCCGCCGAGGGCTGGGTCATCGCCGTGGCCACCCGAACACGGCCTAGATCCGGTGTCCACAGCGGGCGGTGGGTTCGGAGCCGAAGCGGGTGCCGTCGTCGCTGACCTTGACGAAGGTGAAGCAGGTGTTCATCTGACCGAAGCTCCTGGTCATGTCGAGGGCGACGGGCAGCAGGCCGTCGGCGCTGTAGTCGCCAACCGCCCGAAGACCGCGGATGAACTGTCCTCGGGTGGGGCAGGAACCGACAGTCTGCAGTCCTCGGATCATCATGTCCGCCGAGATCCAACCGGACAGGGCTCCGCCCTGGGCCGGAGGCTGCAACTCCGGGGCATACCTACCCACGGCGTTGAGGAACGCCCGGTGGCCGGAAGTGTCCAGCTCGAAGGGAGCGTAGTCGAGGAAGTAGGAGGTCCCGGCGATCTGCCGGCCGTACTTCCACAGCAGGTTCCGGTCGTACCCGGGCGAGAACGACATGGCGACCTTCAAGGGGACGCCTGCGTTGCGGGCACCGATGACGGCCTGGTCAAAGGTTTCCGGGCCAAGCAGGCCGACCAGGGTGTCGGCGCCGCTGTTCCTGATCTGGGCGCCGAGACGGACCGGGTCGGCCTGCGGACTGACGTCCACGGTACCGACGACCCGGACACCGGCGGAGCGCAGGCTCGCGCCCATTTTCTCCGCGGTGTCGCTCAGTGCCTCGTCGAACGCGCCCTTCAGGATCAGAGCGGTCCGACCGCCCTGGGCGGTGACGAAGTCACCCCAGGTGCTGATGGAACCCGGGCCCACGAAGTTGACGAAGGTGAACATGTTGTCATTGACAGTCCACACCGGCTCCAGGGCGATGCCGGTGACGGGGATGCCATGATCATGTAAGAACGTTGCGGAACCCTTTGCCACGGTGGTGGTCTCGATGATTCCGAACACCTGATCATCGTTGATCAGTTTCTGGGCGCCGGCAAGGTTTGTTTCGGAAACGGACGCGTCGTCCTGCCAGAGGTAGGAGAGCCTGCGCCCGTTCACGCCACCCGCTGTGTTGGCCGCGTCCAGCCTCGCCTCCACGCCCGCACGGACGGCGTTGTAGCTGCCTGAAGCAGCACCACTGCTCGGATAAAGGAGTCCGACTTTGATCTCGTTCGCGGTCACTCCGGGAGTCGCGCAGTTCCCGTTTCCCCGGCTGGTGTCGTCATGTGCGGTTCCGCATGCGGCCACGGTGAGGGCGACCGCGGCGCTCGCAAACGCGACCGCCGTCCATCGGGAGGTCCGGTACTTCCTGGCCATGTAGATCCCTTCACGGGAGCGCTTTCTGGGAAATCGGTGGTTCCCGACCGGTGTGGCAGGAGAACCGACGGCGAATCGTAAGGCCAGGAAATGGGTCGGGTCGAACGTGATCGTAAAATTCACGATATGCATGATTCCTGTGTCGACGGGAGGTATGACAGATTGTCATGAGAGGTCGCGGCCGGCGAGGGCGCCGATCGTGGAAAGGCGCGGAAGAACAACCCGGCTGGTGACCTGCCCGGCCGGGTAGGTCACCAGCCGGGCAGGTCATGAGGGTGGAAGCTCCCGACGGAGCTATGCCGCCCTGGTAAGAGCTCCGTGGGGGTCGAGAACGTACTTCCGGCTGGCCCCGCTGTCGAACTCCCGGTAGCCGCCGGGCGCCTCCTCCAGCGCGATGACGGTGGCGTTGACCGCGTCGGCGATGCGCACACGATCATGCAGAATGGCCATCGACAGCTGCCGATGGTACTGCATGACCGGGCACTGGCCGGTCATGAACCGGTGGCTCTTCGCCCAGCCCAGCCCGAGTCGGATCTTCAAGGAACCGATCCGGGCGTCGGCGTCCACACCACCGGGGTCACCTGTCACGTACAGCCCGGGGATACCCAGACTCGCCCCGGCCCGCGCCACATCCATGATCGAGTTCAGGACGGTGGCCGGTGCCTCACCGCCACCGTGTCCCCGTGCCTCGAACCCGACGCAGTCGACGGCGGAGTCGACCTCGGGAACACCCAGGATGTCCTCGATCTGGTCGGTCAGCGGGGCTTTTGCCAGATCAACGGTCTCGCAACCGAAGCTCCGTGCCTGGGCCAGCCGATCGGTGTTGAAGTCTCCGACAACCACTACGGCCGCTCCCAGCAGCTGGGCCGAGGCGGCGCACGCGAGCCCGACCGGGCCGGCTCCGGCGACGTAGACGGTGCTTCCCACTCCGACTCCGGCCGTCACCGCGCCGTGGAACCCGGTCGGGAAGATGTCCGACAACATGGTCAGATCCCGCAGTTTCTCCAAAGCCGCGTCACGGTCCGGGAAGGGCAGCAGATTCCAGTCCGCGTACGGCACCATGACGTACTCGGCCTGGCCTCCGACCCATCCGCCCATGTCGACGTAGCCGTAGGCCGCGCCCGGACGGGCCGGGTTGACGTTCAGGCAGATTCCCGTCTGACGCTCCTTGCAGTTGCGGCAACGTCCACAGGCGATGTTGAACGGTACCGACACGATGTCCCCGACCCGGATGAACTCGACGTCCGGGCCGGCTTCGATGACCTCGCCGGTGATCTCGTGCCCGAGGATCAGTCCCCGTGGAGCGGTGGTGCGGCCCCGGACCATGTGCTGGTCGCTCCCGCAGATGTTGGTCGCCAACACCTTCAGAATCACGCCGTGGGGACACCGCCGGCCCACGTTCGCGGGATCGACACCGGGACCGTCCTTCACCTCTAATGTGGGAAAGTCGATGGTCTGCACCTCGACCGTGCCCGGTTCGATATAGGCAACCGCCCTGTTAGCACTCACAGCAGACCTCCAGATGTTGACGGGACTGGTGTCGCGGCGGACGAGCTGCCCGGACATCCGTCACGGAGACACCGTCAGACCGTGGCATCACTGGTTACGCCGGCAGCGTGGTCCGTCGTGGACATTCTTCTGATCATCTTGCGGGCCGCCATGGCCCCGGCGTCGATCGCGATACTCAGCTCCTGGACGCCCTCTTTCCTCTCCTCTTCAGCGATCACACGCTCGAGAAGGGTGAGCGCGTCGACGTCCTGCTGTACGACCTCGCGGTTCATCCGTTCCAGGAATTCCGAGACCTCCTCGTCGCCCACGGCGAAGTCGCGTGCCACGGCCCAGAAATCGAACGTGCTGTTTTCGGTCTCCGGGGTGATGCCGTACAGGATCTTCACATGCACGGCGCCGGTGTCCTCACCGTTGTCCGCGGGCAGTACGCCGGCAGGCGCGATCCGCGAGTGCAGCACGTAGGAGCACACCGGCCGGTATTCGATGTCCTGCCACCGGTCGATCGGCGAGGAGAATCCGGTCGACTTCGCGTAGAAGGGCGGGCATTCGGCGCCGTTCATGTGCCGGCTGACCCGGATTACCCGGTCGTCCTCATCGACCTTGGTCACGATCGGCGTTGCGGCCACCTCGGGGGTGCCGATGAAACCCGCGTGCAGGTAGGTCTCGTGGGAAAGGTCCATCAGGTTGTCGACGAGGAGCTGGTACCGCGCGGGCAGCGGCGCCATGTCACCGATCACGGTCCACCGCGGGTCGTCCAGCCAGTGGTTGTCCGGGACGGCGGTGAGGTCGGCGCCGGCGGGGTCGCCGATCCAGATCCAGACCCAGTTGGCCTGCTCCACGACCGGATAGCTCTTCACCCGCGCGGTCCGCGGCACCCGTTCCTGACCGGGCACCCGGAGGCAGACGCCCGAACAGTCGTAGGTGAAGCCGTGGTAACCGCATTCCACGTCGTCACCCCGAAGCGATCCGAGGGACAGGGGATAACGGCGGTGCACGCACCGGTCGGCCAATGCGACGACCTGACCGTCGAGGGTGCGGTAGAACACGATCGGTTCACCGCAGATCGTCCGGGCGAACAGGTCCCGGCCGACCTCCCGGCTCCACGCCGCAACATACCACTGGTTCTGGGGAAACACGCTCATCAGACCTCCCAGGTCGGCTCGGCATTCCTGCCGGCTCCGAAACCACTGCCGGCCGTCCCGGTACCCGGCCCGTACGGCCACGGAACTGGATTTTCTTCCGTGGTGTCTCTTTCGCTTCCAGCCAGACGATCCGTGTACTGAGTATGTGGATACTGGCATTGAGGGGAGTGGGCGTCAAGAGCGTGGGATCCACTGGTTGACGAGCTGGCGCCACATGCGGCGCACGCTGTCGGGTAAGGCCCGGGACGGTGGGTGGGATCGGCGCGGGTCACGGCTGCGTAGGCAGCCGCCTGGCACTCGTCCGCCTCCTTGGACGTCAGCTCGCCCCGCTCCGCGGCCTCCCGCAGTCGGGTGGCCACCTGTTCCCGATCGGCGCCGGAAACGCGGATGTGCCCCGGCTCCGCCGGAGGCGCGGGTCGTCCCCCGCTCTCCCTGACCTGCTGTCCCCGACCGGTTGGTGGGTCGGCCCGTCCGGACGACCGCCGGGTAAACGTGGAAGTGAAACGAATCAGGATACTTCCCGCCGGCGCATGCCGACGGAATTGTTCTGATCCTTTACGGTTGTGGGCATGACGGTAGAGTTGTCCACGCGCAGCCGAGGATCGGTATACGGGAGACGATTAGTCGGTGAACGAGTGGGCCGGTATCCGGGATAAATATGTCCTCTTGGAGGACGAGTCCGTTGTGTCCATTCACGGGTGCGGTAGTCGGTGACACCAGGCCGTCCGAAATTCTCCACCGTCACCACCCCGTACGGCCCACCTGGCGAGAAGATCTCAACCCGGTCGTCATACCAGGTCAGCCGTACGGGTGATCCGATCCCCTCATAGCTGCGGTGCAGGATCGCGTTGCGGGTGAGCTGCTGCAGCGCGGCAAGCGGGTAGTTTGGCCGGCGCACATCACGCAGCCCGGCGTGAGTGGGTGTGCCGTCGACCGTGGTCAGCCGCAGTGCGGAGAGCCGCTGCTCGACGGTTCGACCATTCGCCGCGACCACTTCGGGGGTCAGCACGCTGGGCAGATACTGCCGGACGAACAGATCCAGATCGAGGTCTGACATCCCGCTACCAACCGCGGGTCGGGTGTCGAAGGACAGGTCCGCGCTGCGTCGTCGTTCCGCGAGGCGGCGCTCCTCATCGGCGGTGGCGATCGCACCCCGCGGACCGGCCCGAATCCACCCCTGCCCGTTGAGCCTGATCGGTAGGCTCGGCTCGACCTCGATCACCGCGACGCTCTGACCGCCAACGTCGAACGCTCGCACATACATGATCGGCAGAGGCGGGATCCGCCCTTGACCGCGCAGGTCGGCCAACTCCAGCAGCAAGCGGTCGGTGACCGGTAGACCGGCCGGGCGGCCGTCGTCCGGTGGCGCCTACGAAGATCACACCGGAGGTACGATGGTGGGGTAGGTCGTTGGCGTAGGCGCAGATGGCCTGGCAGATCCGATCCTTCGCGTCACCGCCACTGCGCAGCGACTCCTTGCGCTCCACTTGGTCTGTCTCCAGATCGGCCAGGAGACTGAGCGGTTCCTCGGTCGTCTGGCCACGTCAGGATTCTAAGCTGGTGGCTCTGCGTGCCGTTCTGCCATGTCGGGCGGGCCGGGAGGTCACGGCTGGAAGCGGCAGCCCATGCCCGGTTCGGTGAGCAGGTGACGGGGGCGGGAGGGGTCCGGCTCCAGTTTGCGCCGCAGGCGGGCCATGTATTCCCGCAGGTAGTGACTGTCCGAAGCGGATGGTCCCCATACCGTGACGAGGAGTTGGCGCTGGCTGACCAGCTTGCCCGGGTGGCGTAGCAGGACCTCCAGCAGCGCCCACTCGGTCGGCGTGAGCCGGACGTTGCGGTCCTCTCCGTCCAGCACGCGGCCTTCCGCTGCCGTCCGCGCAAGCGCGGGCGTAGTGCAGGTGGCCGTACGGGCGGCAAGGTCGATCCGGCAGTTGCCGACAGTGATCGGCGACGGGTCCTCGCCACCCGGCGTCCGACGTGACACCGCGCGTAGTCGTGCCAACAGTTCGTTGATATCGAACGGCTTGGTGACGTAGTCGTCGGCCCCGGCGTCGAGTGCCGCGACCTTGTCGCTGCTGCCGGCCCGCCCCGACAGCACGATAATCGGGATCGTGCTCCAGCCGCGGACCCCCCGGATGACCTCAACACCGTCAAGGTCCGGCAGTCCCAGGTCGAGCACGATGATATCGGGCTGGTAGGAGCCCGCACGGCTCAGCGCCTGCCGTCCGTCCGCGGCGGTCTGCACGTCGTAGCCACGTGCGCACAGGTTGATGCGCAGGGCTCGCACGATCTGCGGCTCGTCGTCGACGACGAGAACCCGGCTCATGGCGTGTCCCGTCCCATGCTTCGAGTGTCGCGCCGGTTGGTTGCCGGTGGAAGCGTGACGATGTCCGCCTCAGACATCGGTGTACGCCTCAGACATCGGTGTACGCCTCACACATCGGGGTCCGCCTTCGAGGCTACGGCCTGGTCCGCGTCGGCGGTAACTGCTGCGTCACCGACGGGCGCCCGCGGCAGCGCGAGCACCATGGTGGTGCCACCACTCGGGGTGTCCTCCGAGGTCAACGTCCCTCCCATCGCTTCGGCAAGGCCCCGCGACAGCGCCAGGCCGAGTCCGACGCCGTGGGAGTTGTCCCGGTCACCGCGGCGCTGGAACGGAGTGAACACCTGCTCGCGTTCCGCGTCGGGGATGCCTGGCCCCCGGTCGACGACCCGCAACTCGAGGCGGTCCCCGATCGCGCTGGCGGTGATCAGCGGCGGCTGGTGCGCGGGGCTGTAGCGCACCGCGTTGGTCAGCAGGTTCAGCACCACCTGGTGCAGCAGGGTCGGGTCGGCGAGGGCGTCGGGAAGCGTGTCGGGCACGTTGCACTCGACCTGGCCCTGTCCCAGCCGCAGGTCGTCCAGCACGGGTGGGAGGATCTCGTCCAGTCCGAGCGGCTGCCGGGACACCGTGAGGTCGCCGGAGGTCAGCCGGCTCATCTCGACCAGGTTGCCGACGAACCGGGTGAGCCGTTCCAGACTTTCCTCGGCGGTGGCCAGCAGCTCCGCGCGGTCGGCGTCGGTCCAGGTGACGTCGGTGGCCCGCAGGCTCGACACGGCCGCCAGCGCCGAGGCGAGCGGGCTGCGCAGGTCGTGGCTGACAGCCGCGAGCAGAGCCGTGCGTGTCTCGCCGGCCTCGGCGGCGTCGGCGGCCTCGGCGGCCTGCGCCGACAGCCGGCGGTGCTCGAGCGCGGCGGCGGCC
>NZ_CAKKTK010000075.1:0-22309 GCF_920656135.1 Frankia sp. Cppng1_Ct_nod
CGCGCCACTCGCTGACCAGCGGCGTAGGGGGTCGCCGGCGGCGTCCTCGCACTTGACGACCTCAGCTCCGGCGTCGGCGAGCAGCTTGGTGGTGTAGCCGCCGGCGACGCCGATCGAGAGGTCGAGGACGCGGAAGCCGTCCAGGGGCGCGGGCACGGGTTCTCCTATCGGTGTCTGGGCAGGCCGAGCACGCGTTCGGCGATGATCGTCTGCTGGATCTCCGACGTGCCGCCGCCGATGCGCAGACCGAAGGACGTGAACCACGGCTGCGACACGGACTGGTCGTGGCGGGCGTGTAAGTGCCGGACCTCGTAGTTCAGCTCGGTCGCGAGGAGCTTCAACGCCGACGGTCCGGCTCCTTCGATGCCGGCCTCCTGCTCGGCGACGGACTGCTCGAGCAGGGCGCGCACGGCGAGGGCGCGGACGGTGAGTTCGGCGACCTCCGCGGTCGCGATGGGATCGTCGGCCACGAGCCGACTGAGCCGGCGCAGCGCATGCAGGGAGCCGAGCACCATGGGGGCGGTGATGGTGCTGCGCTCGAAAAGCAGGGTCGTCGTCGCCACCTGCCAGCCCTCACCCACCGTTCCGATCACGTTGGCGAGCGGGACGCGCACCTCGTCGAAGCGGACCTCGCAGAACTCGCTCGGCCCGCCGATCGTACGCAGCGGCCGAATGGTGATGCCGGGAGAGTCCAGGTCGACGATGGCGTAGGTCAGGCCACCATGCCGGCTGAACGGATCCGTGCGCACGAGCAGCTCCGCGATGTCGGCGTACTGCGCGAAGGTGCTCCATCGCTTCTCGCCGGTGACCACCAGGGCGTCCCCGTCGACGACGGCCCTGGTGCTGATCGCGGCGAGATCCGACCCGGCGCCAGGCTCGGAGAAGCACTGGGCCGCGATGATCTCGCCGCGCAGGATGCCCGGCAGCCACCGCTGCTGCTGCTGGCGAGTGCCCCGCGCGATGACGGTCGGCCCCGCGTGGGAGAGGGCGACGAGGAACAAGCCCGCCATCGTGTCCCCACCGGCGAGCGCGATCTCCTCGTGGAACGCGAGCTGCTGGCTGGCACCCGCGCCGCGGCCACCGTGGCTCTTCGGCCAGGCCACGCCCGCCCAGCCACCGTCGTGCAGCTGACGCTGCCAGGCCCGTTGGCGCGCGACGTCCGCGGGCGTGAGGTCGGTGGCGATCGCCGAGCCGGCGTGCGGCGCCGGGGGAGTGTGGTCGTGTAAGAAGCGACGGAGCTCGGTGCGGAAGGAACTGAGGTTATCGCCCTCGATCGCGGTCGGGGTGACCGTGGTCACGAGGCAGCCTCCTCGGTCGTCGCCAGGGCGGCGACGGTTGCCCGGTCGATCTTGCCGGTGTCCAGGCGAGGGATGGAGTCGACGAATCGGATCCGGCGAGGAAGCTCGTAGGGCGCCAGCTCGGCCCGCAGTGCCCGGCGAAGGGCCTCCTCGGTGAGCGCCGGTGCGCCGACGACGACGGCGACCGGGACTTCCCCGAGGCGGTCGTCGGCGACTCCGACCACCGCACTGTCGTGCACGCCGTCGATCCGGTTGAGCGCGCTCTCGACCTGTGCAGGGTAGACGTTGAAACCCCCGCAGAGGATCAGATCCTTGACCCGACCGACGACGCTGACGAACCCGTCGGCGTCGAGGGCACCGAGGTCACCGGTCGCAATCCAGCCGCCCGTCGTGGAGCTCCTCACCCGACCGTCGTCGTCGAGGTAGCCCGACATCGCCGACGCGGCGTGGGCCTGGATCTCCCCGATGCGCCCCCGCGGCAGCTCCACCCCGTCGGCGTCGACGATCCGCACCTGCACGCCCGGAGCGGCGCGTCCGACGCTGCCGGCGGGCCGCCGTCCGGCCGCGACGTCGTCGGGCCGCTCGAACGCGATGGCGCCGGCGAACTCCGTCTGGCCGTAGTTGCGCAGCACGGGCACGCCGTAGCGGGTCTCGAAGGCGATGCGGGTGGTCTCGGGCAGCGGCGCGGTGCCGACGGTCACGCTGCTGACCCCGGGGAGCGTGACCGACGCATCCGCATGGACCAGCTCGTAGACCATCGACGGGGTCACGCGCAGCACTCCGATCCTGCACTCGGCCGCGATCCGCGCGACCAGCCCGACGGAGAACTTGTGGCACAGCAACACCGGCTTGCCCAGCCACCACGACGTGAGCGAGGTCAGGAACCCGCCCATGTGCGCGACGGGGACGAACACCGGCTGCGGCTCGCGGGCCGGTGTCCTCACCGGTCGGCCCTCCGGTGGTAGTCCGCTGCCGGCGGCAATGCCGCGGATGCTCGCTTCGAGTGCCGAGAAGGCGATCGCGGCGCCCTTGGGCCGGCCGGTCGTCCCCGAGGTGAAGATGACGAGGGCCTCGTCGGGAAGCGAGTTACGGGCTTCTGCCGCAGCGCCCGCATGGACAAGACGTGCGCCGAGGCCGTCGGGGTCCGGCTCGACGATCGTGGCGCAGCCGGCGTCGCCCGCCCTGCGTGTCACCTCGGCGTCCGGCAGCAGGCGGCTGAGCGAGACGACGCTCCCGCCGGCCCGCCACGCGGCATGAAGCGCGACGACGGACGCGAGGTCGTTGCCCAGCCGGACGCCGGTCCGGGTACCCGGCTCCAGCCGGCGGCTGAGCTCTTCGCTTGCCGCGGCGAGCCGGCCGAACGTCGCCGAGGTCCCCGCCGGGGTCCTGACGGCGAGCGACAGCGGGTGCTGCGCGGCCGTGCTCACGAGCAGTTCACGCAGGGGTGCTCGCCAGGATGGAGTGCTCACAGGGACAGTGTCCGGGCAGATATGGCGCCTGTACCCACGCCTGCCCGAAACCACCGTTCTCGACCGGACGCTTGCGCCCGTCGCCGCGGGCGAGTCGACTCGTGGACGTTATGAACCTTCTTCCCAGTACCGACGGTTGGGCTCTTGCGCGAGCGACGCGTGACGTTCTCGAGCGCGAGGGCATCGCCGCGACGGTGCGCCGCGAGGCGGGCGCAGGCGTCACGGGCGCTCGGCGTGAGCGCATGGTGGAGCTGACGGAGCTGGGTATCCCCGCGGTTCTTGTCCCAGATCCCCGCGGGCTCGGCCTGTCCTGTGTCGATGCAACCCTGCTCGCCGAGGAGGTGGGGCGGGTCCTGCTGGCCGAGCCGGTGCTGGAGGCGGTTGTCCTGACCGCGGCCCTGCTCGCCGACGACACGCCCGGCGCTGCGGGGAGCGCCGGCACGGCCCTGGCGGAGCGCATCCTCGCGGGTGACGTGGTCGCGGCATTCGACCCCGCTCCGTCAGACCTCGCGGTCGTGGCCGAGCCGCTGCTGCCGGACGTCCTGCTGGCACCGGCCCCGGACCGTCGCTCGCTGCGGGTCCACGCGGTCCTCGGTGATCCGGCGGACGTCGACGACATGGACCCCACCCGTCCGCGGGTGAGCCGCCGGCTTCGCGATCTCCCGGTGGTCGACGAGATCGAGGTCGCCGGTCCGGTCCTGCTCGGCCGGGCGTCGGCGCTCGGCCGGATACTGCGGGCAGCGGAGCTGGTCGGGACGGGCGATGCCGCGATCGCCACGACCAAGGTCTACCTGTGCGAGCGCGAGCAGTTCGGCCGGCCGATCGGAGCCTTCCAGGCGGTCCAGCACCAGCTCGCGGTCGCCTGGTCCAGGCTTCAGGCCGCCCGCGCCTGCGCGCGGGCCGCGGCCGCCGCGTGGGACTCGCGGGACCGCGACGCGCCTGCGCTGGCCGCGGCAGCCAGCCTGGCCGCGGTCGACGCTGTCGCCTTCACCGGCGAGCGCTGCCTGCACCTACACGGCGGCATGGGCTACGCCTGGGAGACCGGCATCCACTTCACGGTGCGCCGGGCGGAGGCGGCCCGGCGCCTCAACGGTCCCCGAGACCCACTCCACGCTGCGGCGCTCGACGCGCTGGCAGCCCGCTGAACGAACCGGAGGTGCCCGTGGGTATCGGGCTGAGCGAGCAGGAGGCGTGGGAGCGCATCCGCGCCGCCCACACCGCGATCGTGACGACGCTGAAGGCCGACGGCTGGCCGGTCGCCCTGCCGAGCTGGTTCGTGGTCGACGGTTCGGACATCTACCTGCGCACCCCGGCGAGGAGCAAGAAGGTGCTGCGCATCAGCCGCGACCCCCGCGCCTCGTTCCTGGTCGAATCGGGGAAGGCCTGGGTGGAGCTCACCGCGGTCCAGCTGTCGTGCCGGGCGACAATCCTGGACCACCAGCTCGACCGGGAACAGACGGTCCGCGTCGCGGAGCTCAGCGCCGCGAAGTACGCGGGCTTCTCGTTGCCCAGCGAAGGGCTGCCCGCGGCGACAGCCGCGCACTACGGATCGGGAATGGCCACCATTCGGCTCAAACCGGTCGGCCCGCCGGTGACGTGGGACAACAGCCGCATCCGTCTTGCAACCGGTCGATAGACAGTGCTCGCGCTCGCGATTACCGTCGATGTCGTGAACGAGGCAGGGTTACTTCGCCCCCAGGTGCATTCGACCGATCTAGCGGCGAGCCCAGGGGACGAGGTGGCCCGACTGACCGCGGCGGCTCGAGCCGCGCTGGCGCGTGGCGGCTGGTGGGGCTTCAAGATCGAAAGTGTGCTGCGCACCGCCGGCCTGTCGACGCGCTGCTTCTATCGTCATTTCGAGACCAAGGACCACCTTCTGCTCCACCTGCTGGAAGAGGATGTCTCGCGGGCGAGCAAGCGCCTCGAGTGGGTGTGCACCGACCCTGATCCGCTGGTGCGGGTCAGGGCGTGGTTCGACGGCGTGCTGGACATGGCGTACGTGCCTCGGGTGGCGAAGCCGACCGCGCTCTTCGCGACGCACTGGCGTCACCTGCTCGGCGTCTTCCCGAACCAGGTCGAAGCCTGCCGCGCGGCCCTGACCGCCCCGCTGGTCCGCGCCCTGGCGGAGCTGGTCTCCTCCGGCGCGGCCGACCCCCGCGTCGACGCCGAGTCCGACGCCCTGGGGCTGTTCCACATCGTGTCCGGCCCCGCCGCCGACGTCATCTCCCGCGGTGGGTCGCCTGACCGCGCGACGACCGAGGCACAGATCCTGCCCCTGGTGGACCGCATCCTCGGCGTCACGCTTCCCCCGGCCAGCCGTCATGCGTGGCGGCCAGAAGACGGCTGAGAAGCCGCTTTTCCGCGGGACCCATGCCCGGCGGGCGCAGCACGCGGTTGGCTGGAGACGCCATGGATGAGACGCCCGCACAGTTCCGAGCCCGGTTCGCTGAGTTCCTCGACACCCACGACCCTGGACCCGCGCCCAAGCACGCCGGTGAGCGCCTGGCGTGGCAGCGGTCCTGGGCCGCCAGGCTCGTCGAGGCGGGCTTCGCGGCCCCGGGCTGGCCCCGCGAGTGGGGCGGCATGGACCTCTCCCTCGCCCATCAGGTCGCCTACACCGAGGAGGTCTCCCGGCGCCGGCTGCCCCCGCACCCGAGTGGGGGCACCTTCGTCGTCGGCCCGACGTTGATCGTGCACGGTACGCAGGAGCAGCGCGAGCGTTATCTGCGGCCGGCGCTGCGCGGGGACGAGATCTGGTGCCAGGGGTTTTCCGAGCCAGACGCCGGCTCCGACCTCCCGAGCCTGCGTACCCGCGCCCGCCTCGACGGCGACGAGTACGTCGTCACCGGGCGCAAGGTCTGGATTACGAACGCCCGCGCCGCCGATCGCATGTTCGCCCTGGTGCGCACGGGTACGCAGGCGCAGCGCCAAGCCGGCATCAGCTACCTCCTGATCGACATGCACGCTCCGGGCGTCACCGTCGTTCCCCTGGTGGACATGACGGGCAACACGTCGTTCTACGAGGTCACGCTCGACGAGGTCCGCGTGCCGATCTCCGATCGCGTCGGCGAGGAGGGCGGGGGCTGGCGGATCGCCCGCACGAGCCTCGGTCACGAACGCTCGACGGCCTTCATCGCTCAGGCATCGAAGTACCGCCGCGTCCTCGACGAGCTCGTCGGGTTGGCCGTGCGCCTCGACCGCGCCGGTGACCCGCTCGTCCGCCAGGCGCTGGCCAGGGCGGAGACCGACCTGCAGGTCGTGCGTCTCGGCGGGCTGCGGGTCCTCGGTGACCTCCTGCGGGGACGTGAGCCCGGTCCGACGGCGTCGTTGGGACGCCTCGTCTTCACGGAGTTCGAGCAGCGACTGCACGCTCTCGCGGTCGAGATCACCGGACGGTCGGCGGTGCTCGCGCCGGGCAAGGCACATCCGGTCGAGGGCGGGCGGTGGTCGGCGGGCCTGCTCGCCACCCGCGCCAGCACGATCGGGGCGGGGACCGCGGAGATCCAGCGCAACACCATCGCCGAACAGGTGCTCGGCCTCCCGCGGGAGCCGGCGGCATGAGCACCGACGGGGTTGTCGTCAGCACCGACGGCGGCCTGCTCAAGATCGTCCTGGACCGGGCGCCTGCCCGCAACGCACTGCGAGCCGTCGACATGCGTCGAATCACCGCCGCCGTCACCGACGCGGTCGACGGCGCAGCCACCCGGGCGATCCTCATCCGATCGGCGGGGCCGCACTTCAGCGCGGGCGCGGATATCGTCTCCGTGAACGCGCCCGGTGCCGAACGCCCCGTCGCCGGCGGGTTGATCCGGGCGGTACGTGCCGGTGCGAACCGCATGATCCAGGCGCTGTGGGACTGCCCGCTGCCCGTCGTCGTCGCGCTGCAGGGTCGGGCGATGGGCCTGGGCGCGCACCTCGCGCTCACCGCCGACGTGATCGTGGCCGCGCAGAGCGCCTCGTTCGTGGAGCCGTTCGCGGGGCTGGGCTTCGCGGTGGACAGCGGCGGCACCTGGCTGCTGACCCGGCGGGTAGGGATCGGCCCGGCCACCCAGGTGCTCCTGCGTGGCAAGCCCCTGGACGCGCGGCGCGGCCATGAGCTCGGTGTCTTCGACGAGGTGGTTACGGACGGTGATCTCGCGGCGCAGGCGGCCCGGATCGCGAACGACCTTGCGGCGGGGCCGACGCTCGCGCTGTCAGCCACCAAGGGACTGCTGCGCCGGGGCCTGTCCACCGACCTTGCCGCCGCCCTCGAGTCCGAGCTGGTGGCCGTCGAGCTCACGGTGCGCAGCAGCGACTTCAAGGAGGGCATCGCCGCCTTCGGTCAGCGCCGCAAGCCCGAGTTCACGGGACGCTGAGACACCCTCGGTCACCGGATGATCCTCCGTGTTGTACGTGAAGCCGTTGACGTTGAAGGTGCCGGTACGCACGCGTCGCGCCACGTCGAGTCCCTGCTGCGGGTCCGCCGGTCCACACGGCACCGGTCCGAAGGCGACTTCTGCATGCAGCGGCCGGTCCTGGAGCTGGACCGGTGGTGCCCCTCGTGCCACAGCTCGGACCGACGGGCAGGATCGGACGGCGTGCAGGTACGCGCAGGTAGCGGTAGCGCGTGGCGCCGGCGAGAGGCGGCGGGAACGCGAGGGACGGCGGGAACGTGGGAGCGCTGCCACCCCCGGTCGTCACCGGTCCGGGCCGGGCGCCGGGACGACGACGACCGGGCAGGCGGCACGGCCGACGCACTGCATGCTCACCGAACCGAGCAGGGCCGCGCCCGCCCGGCTGTGCCCGTGTGTCGCGACCACCAGCAGGTCGGCGTCCCGGGTGAGCTGCAGCAGCCGTGTCGCCGGTGCTCCCTCGACGACGAGGGTTTCGACATTGCGGACTCCGGCATCGCGGATGGCACGGCTGAGCGTGTCGCGGGCGGTCCTGGCTGCGTCCGTGACAGCGCCGAACGGCGGCAGGATGGGGAGCTCCTGCCGGTAGGCGGCGACCGCGAGCAGCGACGCGTCCCGCCGGCCCGCCTCCTCGGCGGCCCAGCGCAGTGCGGCGACCGAGGTTGCCGAGCCGTCGACCCCCACCACGATCCGGCCGGTGGGCGGCGGTGCGGGTGCTGATGCAGGAGCCTGACCCGGGGCCTTCGGGTAGCCGGCGAACTTCTGGGAGTGGTACGCCTCGGCTCCGATCAACGTCTTGAGTCGTTCGATGTGGCGGCCGCGTCCGGAATATTCGTCGGCCATGCCGCTCCTCCTCTGCCGCTGGGCTACTCGGCCGGGTGTCCGGCGTCCTGCGTCGGACGTCTGCGCGATCGGCGGGACGTTGCGCACCGCTGCGGCAGCGTCGCCCGGTCGGGGCAAGCGCACCGAACACCGGTGTCAGTTCCGCGGCCCGATCCGCCGGCACGCCCGACGGCGCGGCCGCCCCGGGGCTTCCCACGGGCCGGTCCAGTGACATCGCTTTTCGTGGTCGGGTCCTCCCGGTCCTCCCGGTCCTCCCGTCGACCAGTATCCGTCGAGGTCCGGCCGGGCGGCATGCCAGGGAAATCCCGGCACAGATCAGGCCACCTGCACCGTGAAAAGGAGGGTTCGAGGCGGGGGTGTGCCGGTCTGCGGGTTTGTCGTCTCACCGGGCGCGGGTAGGTGTGGCCTCGGCAGGAAGCGAAATTCGACACCGAAAAGCCGAGGGAGAGCGATGACTGAACGTATGAACGGTCAGAGTGTGAAGGGCGCCGCCGTGTACGCCCAGACCAACGATGCCGCCAGGAACGAGGTTGTCGCCTTCAGGCGTTCCGCGGACGGCAGGCTCGCTCCGCTGGGACGTTTCGGGACCGGAGGCCGGGGAACCGGCGCCCCGCACCTGCCGTCACAGAGTTCCGTCATTCTCAGCGACGACGGTCGGTGGCTTCTGGTCACGAACGCCGGCAGCGACGAGCTGTCCCTGTTCTCGGTGGAGGAGGACGGGCCACGGCTCGCCGATCGTGTCTCCTCCGGTGGTGCCAGGCCGACGAGCGTCGCGGTGAACGGCGATCTCGTCTACGTACTCAACAACGGCACGCCGAATATCAGTGGTTTTCGCATCCGGGACGGGAGGCTGACCCCGCTCGGGGACTCGACGAGGCCGCTGAGCGCCGGCAACGCGGATCCGGCCCAGGTGTCCTTCAGCCCGGACGGCCGGACGCTCGTGGTCACCGAGCGTGGGACGAACAGCATCAGTGCCTTCGCGATCGGTGATCGTGGCTACGCCGAAGGTCCCACGACGATCCCGGCCGCCGGGCGGACCCCCTATGGCTTCGATTTCACCCCGCAGGGCTCAATGATCGTGACCGAGGCGTTCGGCGGCGAGGCTGGTGCCGCGGCGGCTTCCTCCTACACCGTGGCGGACGCGGGCCGGCTCGCCCCGGTGAGCGGTTCGGTCGGCGACACCCGCAGTGAGGTCTGCTGGGCCGCCGTGACCAGGGACGGCCGCTTCGCCTACGTGACGAACTTCGGCGATGGCACGGTCTCGAGCTACCGGGTCGAGGAGGACGGAAGCCTCGCGCTGCTCGAACCGGTGGCGGGCTCGACCGGAAGGGGGGAGAAGGGCATCCGCGACGAGGCCATCACCCCGGACGGCCACTATCTGTACGCGATCGACACCGATGGCCAGCGGGTCCTCGGCTGGACGGTAGGGCAGGACGGCCGGCTCACGCCGGTCGGCGCGTTCGAGGGTGTTCCGCAGACCGTCGCCGGTCTGGCCGTGAGCTGACCGGCGGGACCGGTCCGGTTCATCCGCGCAGCGGGTCACGGGCGAACCCGGGCATCCCGTCACTGAAGGCGATCTGCGGTCGGTATCCGAGGATATTGCCGGCGCGGGCGGACGAGGCGGCTATGTGCCGGACGTCGCCGGCCCGATAGGCGCCGGTGATGACGGGCACGGGTCCGCCGAAGACCCGGGCCAGCGCGTGCGCCATGTCGCCGACGGTGTGCGGATCGCCGGAGCCGATGTTGAGCGGGAGGAGCCGGCCGGGTGGGGCCGTGTGCCGCAGCGCCTGCAGATTGGCCCGAGCGACGTCGTGGACGTGGACGAAGTCGCGGAGCTGGCCGCCGTCCTCGAAGACCCGTGGCGCCTCCCCCCGCTCCAGTGCGCTGCGGAAGATCGAGGCGACGCCGGCGTACGGGGTGTCGCGGGGCATCCGCGGGCCGTAGACGTTGTGGTAGCGCAGCGCCAGGACGCTGCCGCCGGTCGCGATGGCCCACACGGCGGCGAGATGCTCCTGGGCGACCTTCGTGGCCGCGTAGACGTTCCTGGGGTTCAGGGGGGCGTCCTCGGTGACGGGCGTCGGCTGAAGCGGGTTGCCGCAGCACGGGCACGGTGCTTCGAACCGGCCGGCGTCGAGATCGGCAGGCCGCCGTGGGCCGGGGCGCACCGGCCCGTCGGCCGGGCAGCGGTAGCCGCCCTCCCCGTAGACCACCATCGAGCTGGCCAGCACCAGACGCCGCACCCCCCGGCGGGCCATGGCGGACAGCAGCACCGCGGTACCGAGGTCGTTGTTGGTGGCGTAGGCGGGCAGGTCGTCGAGGTTGACCCCCAGGCCGACCATGGCCGCCTGGTGGCACACCGCGTCCACCCCGTCGAGCGCCGCTTCGACCCGGACCGGGTCGGTCACGTCCGCGACGATCAGCTCGGCACCGTCGTTCACCTCGGGTTTCGTGCGATGCACCGCGGGCAGCACGGCGTCCAGCACCGTGACCTCGTCACCCGCTCCGACCAGCGCGTCGACTATGTGGGAACCGATGAAGCCGGCGCCGCCGGTGACCAGGACTCGCATGTCCGTGACGTTAACGGTTCCGGAGCAGCCCGGATCTTACGAGCCGAGGAACAGCTTGCGGACACAAGGACTATCCAGGCCTGCTCAGGGAACCTGCTCAGGGAACCTGCTCAGGCGGCGGGAAGCGCGACGACGAAGCGGCAGCCGCCCTGGCGGTTGTGGACGGTGACGTCGCCGCCGTGGGCTTCGACGATGCCCCGGACGATCGCCAGCCCGATGCCGGACCGTACCCGAGGCTGGTGGGGGTGGTCGCCACCGCCGGGGGTACGCGCGGTCTCCCCACGGAAGCCGAAGTCGAACAGGCGGGGCAGGTCGGCGGCGGGGATCCCGCCGCACCGGTCGGCGACCGCGAGTACCGCCCGGTCGGCGTCCGCTCCGGCGGTGACCTCCACCGTCCCGTCGTCGGGGGTGTGCCGGATGGCGTTGACGAGGAGGTTGGTGAGCATCCGCCCCACCTCGGTCACGTCGGCGTCGACGTATACGGCGTGGTCGGCGCTGCCGGTGACGGTCACCCCTCTGGCTCGTGCCATCGGGTCGGTGGCGGCGATCGCGTCCGACACGACGTCGGCGAGACACACCTTCTCCAGTGTCAGCTGGAACGCGCCGGCCTGCAGCCGGGCCAGTTCGAACAGGTCATCGACCATGCCGGTCAGCCGCTCGGCGTCGGCGAGCATCAGCCGGTGGTAACGGGCCGTCGTCTCGGCGTCCGTCACAAGGCCGTCCTGCAAGGCCTCCGCCGTCGCCCGGATTCCCGCCAGCGGGGTACGCAGGTCATGGCTGATCCAGGCCACCAGCTCACGCCGGCTGGCTTCCAACGCGCGCTCGCGGTCCCGCGCCGCCACGAGGCGCACGTGCGTGGCATCCAGGGTGCGGGCCAATGCGGCGAGCTCGGCCGTCGGGACCCGGCCCGCGTCATGATATTCCAGCTCACCGAGGGTGGCGGCTGCCCGGGTGAGCGTTCCGGTGGCGGCGACCACCGGCCGCCCCAGCCATACCGCGGCGGCGGTGGCGACCACTGCCGAGACCGCGACCACGATCAGCACGACCTGCAGATCGTGGTCGGACAGGAACATGGCCCGTGCGGTGCCGGCAACGCCCACCGCCACCGCGACCACCGGTACGACCGACAGCGCCGCCGTCGTGGCCCACAGCGGCCGTCCCCGTAACAGGCGCAGCAGTGGCACCCCCGTCAACGCAGCCGCGGCCGAGCAGGCGAGCGCGATCCCGGCGACCTGCAGTTCGGCGCTCACGACGGCGTCTCGTCCGCCGGCACCGGTGGCGTCGGATCGTAGCGGTAGCCGACGCCCCACACGGTGACGAGCATCCGGGGGGCGGTCGGATCATCCTCGATCTTCTCCCGCAGCCGGCGGATGTGGACGGTGACGGTCGAGGGGTCGCCGTAGCTCCACCCCCACACCTGTTCCATCAACTCGACGCGGGTGAAGGCACGGCCGGGATGGCGCAGCAGGAACACCAGCAGATCGAACTCACGCACCGTGAGGCCGAGGATCACCCCGTACCGGGTGGCGGTGCGGGCGGCCGCGTCCACGACGAGGGTGCCGGCGCGCAGCACGCCGGACTCCGGTGGTGACAGTTCGTTTGCCCGCCGCAGCACGGACTGCACCCGCAGCGTCAGCTCGCGCGGCGAGAACGGCTTGGTGACATAGTCGTCGGCGCCGCATTCGAGGCCGGCGATGCGGTCCGCCTCCTCACCCAGCGCCGTCAGCATGATCACTGGAACCGGTCGGCTTTCCCGCAGCCGGCGACAGACCTCGATGCCGTCGAGGCCGGGAAGCATGAGGTCGAGCACGACAAGGTCCGGGACGGCGGTCCCGGCCACCCGCAACGCCGCGGGTCCGTCCGCGGCGCGGTCGACGTCGAAACCGGCGTTACGCAGGTACCGGTCGACGACCTCCGCCACGGTGGCGTCGTCGTCGACCACGAGAACACGGGCCACCCCGTAACGATAAGAGCCGGCCAGCCAACCGGACCCGCCCGGGCGACGGATTTCCCCGTTCCGTAATCTTCCGGCGTCGAACCGCCACGCTCTTCCTCGTTCCGTAAGGGTCGATCGCATCCCGCCCGATTACAGTCCCGATCATGCTTACGCAATGTGACAGCGGTGGGGCCTCGGTGGACGTGGTCCTGCCCTGCCTGAACGAGGCCCGCGCGCTGCCCTGGGTCCTGGAGCGGATGCCACCCGGATACCGGGCGGTCGTCGCGGACAACGGCTCCCACGACGGATCACCCCGGATCGCGCGGGACCACGGTGCGGTCGTCGTCGCGGTGCCGGAACGGGGCTACGGCGCGGCGGTGCACGCCGGACTGCGGGCCGCGGACGCCGACGTGGTCTGCGTATGTGACGCCGATGCCTCGCTCGACCCGGCGCACCTGCCCCGCCTCGTCACCGAACTGCTGGCCGGGCGTGCCGAACTGGTACTCGGCCGGCGGCGTCCCACCTCGGTGCGGGCGTGGCCGCCACATGCCCGGCTCGGCAATGCGATCGTCGCCGGGCGGCTGCGCCGACGCGGCATCCCGGTCCGTGACCTGGGTCCGATGCGGGCCGCCCGCCGCGCGGATCTGCTCCGCCTGCCCGTCGCCGACCGCCGGTTCGGCTACCCGCTGGAGCTCCTGCTCCGGGCCGCACAGGCCGACTGGCGGATCATCGAGACCGATGTCGACTACCACCCCCGGATCGGTAGATCCAAGGTCACCGGTTCGCCGCTCGGCACCGTCCGCGCCGTACGCGACATGTCCGCACTGCTCGCGAGCCTGCGGTGAGACTGCTCGTGGTGGCGAAGGAGCCCGTGCCCGGTCGGGTCAAGACCCGGCTGACGCCACCGTTGCGCCCGGCACAGGCGGCGGCCGTGGCCGAGGCCGCGATCGCGGACACACTGGCCGCGGTCGGCGCGCTGAGCCGCAGCCCCGGCTTCGGCTGGCTGCAGCCCGTCCTCGTCCTCGACGGCACCGTCGGCCCGTGGCTGCGGACATCGATCGCGGTGGTGCCGCAGGTGTCCGGACCGTTCGACGCCCGGCTCGCGGCGGCCTTCGACGACAGCACAGGCCCGACACTGCTGATCGGGATGGACACCCCGCAGGTGACACCGGCCCTGCTGGCCGACGCGTGCCACGCGCTGCGCCACGCCGACGCGGTGTTCGGCCCCGCCGCCGACGGCGGCTGGTGGGCGCTCGGCCTACGACGTCCCGACGGCACGCTGCTGCGTGGCATCCCGACGTCACGCCCGGACACCGGTGCACGGCAGCGTGCCCGCCTGTCCCGGGCCGGCCTTCGGGTCGCCACCCTGCCGGTGCTGCGGGACGTCGACACCGCGGCCGACGCCGAAGCGGTCGCGCGGCTCGCACCGGACGGACGGTTCGCCGCAGTGGTGCGGCAGACCGTGACACCCCGGAGCAGTCCGGCGGCGGTCCGGTGACCGGCGGTCGGTCGACGACGGCAGCCGTCCACCGCTGGTGCCCCACGGCCGTCTACGAGGCGGCGCTGCGGTCCGTCGACGGACCGCTGTGGGTACGCCATCTGGACGGACGTCGTGAACCGGTTCCGGTGGACCAGTGGCGTGGTGGGCTCATTCCGGGCGACGCGTCCCTGCTCCGCCGTTGCGACGGGCCGACCCTCGACGTCGGTTGCGGCCCCGGTCGGCTCACCGCGGCGCTCACCGCCCGCGGGGTTCCCGCGCTTGGCATCGATGTGGCCCCGTTCGCGGTGCGCCTCGCCCGTCGTGCCGGTGCGGCGGCGCTGTGCCGCGACGTCTTCGGCAGGGTGCCCGGTGAGGGACGGTGGTCCGCGCTGGTCCTCGCCGATGGCAACATCGGGATCGGCGGCGACCCGGTCCGGCTGCTGGCCCGCGTCGCCGGGCTGCTCGCCCCGGCCGGCCGGGTGCTCATCGAGCTCGGACCGCCCGGGACGCCCACCGGCCCCTCGCTGATCCGCCTGGAAGGGCCGGACGGGCGGGTGTCGAGGTCGTTTCCCTGGTCGCTGGTGGGTACCGAGGGGATCGCCGGCCTCGCCGCGGCCGCCGGCCTGCACGTCACGGAAATGTGGTGCGACCCAGGGCGGCACTTCGCCGCCCTGGGCAGATGTCGGTGAACCTGTCTGTAGAACCACTGCGTGCCGCGCCTGCCCGGCGAGCTGACCGCGGGTCGAGGCGAGGGGGCGAAGCGCGGGTCGAAGTCGGAGCTGATGGACGTCGCTGATGGACGTCGCTGATGGACGTCGCTGATGGACGTCGCTGATGGACGTCGCTGATGGACGTCGCTGATGGACGTCGCTGATGGACGTCGTCATCCGGCCGGTGGACCGGATGCGCTTGCGTGACTGCGCCGCGCCCGCCGGACGCGGACCGCGCGGACCACGATGACAGCTGTGGCGCAGGCCCACACCAGGCCGAGGACGATCGCGAGGTTCCGCCCGTACGGCAGCGGGTTCACCGACGGGTTGTCCGCCGGGCCGCCGTAGCCACGCCACAGTGGCAACGACGCCAGTGCGACCGCCCCGCTGATCAGCAGCGCACCCTGCAGCACCGCCCGGAAGGGCGCCGGGACCAGCCGGGTGAGCACGAGACCCACCGCCATCGTCACCGGGACGACCAGCAGGTCGTGGACCAGGATCCCGCCGACCAGCCATTGCGCCGCGTTCGGCGGGTTCGTGGCCGACCGCATCCCGACCAGCCCGTGGATGCCGTAGCCGATCGCGGCCAGACCGGCCGCGGCCGGACCGCCACGCAGGACGGCCGCGGCCACCGCGCGGACGGCGCGGCGGCGGCCGTTGTGATCCCGCCGGTCAGCCTGATCAGCTTGTGCCTGCCCGTTCACAGCATCACCACCCGGTGTACCCATTTGGTCTGCAGCACGCCGGGGCGGTTCGGTGCGATGAGCCGGGCCGGGTACCCGTGGTCGATGTCCAGGTCGGCCCCGTTCAGGCCGGTGGCCAGCAGGGTCAGCGGGTCCCGGGCGTGCGGCGGGTTCACCTCGCTGGTCCGGTAGGTGCCGCCCGTCTCCAGGGACTCCACGCGCACCGTCGCCTCCGCGGGGATGCCTGCGGCGTCCAGCAGGTCCCGCAGCCGTAGGCCGTGCCAGGTGGCGTCCGCGGCCCAGCCCTCCACACAGGTGATCGGCAGTCTCGACGTGTGGTGGGGGAACTCCCGTAACCCGGCGAGGGTGAGGACGAACGGGCGCGGGCCTACCACCTCCAACCGGTAACCCGGATCCCGGGCGACCGCGCTCACCCGGGCGGCGGCCGCGGTCCTGTTGACCGGCAGCCGCTGCGGGCCGATGTCCGGTCGGCGTGGCGCGAGCAGGTCGAGCCCGGACAGGCCAGGCACCCACTGGCCGGCGGTTGTCGTCACGATCACCCCGGCGGCGCCGGCGACGGCGACGGCGAGGCCACGGCGGGACAGGCCGCCGCCCGGCTGCTCGGGAGCGCTCACCCGGTCGGTCAGCCGCGACCGTTCGTCTCTGCGGCGGCCGACGTTCGCCCGCACGACCGCGAGTTTCGCGGCGATGTGCACCCCCAGCGCGCCGATCGTGATCCAGGCGACCCAGTAGTGGGTCACCGTAAAGAAGAACCGGAACCGGTACCACTGCGCGATGTTCGCGATCCCGGTGGCCAGCTGGAACACGGCCCCGGCGACCAGCGGCACGATCGAGAGCCGCTCCAGTGCATGCGCGACCGAACGGACCGGCGGCCACTCCCACAGTCGCGGGTACACCGTCCACAGTTTCGCCAGCAGCAGCGGGACGCATGCCAACCCGGTCGTCACGTGTAGGCCCTGGGTCAACCTGTACAGCGACACCGGGCGGGACGGCCAGACCAGCCACGACGGCGGATGCTGCATGGCATGTGACACCAGGCCGGTCAGGAAACACACCCCGAAGGCGATCCCGAGCCACATCCCCAGCAACGAGGCCACCCGAGGGTCGTGCAGGCGGCTGGAAAACGCGTCCGTGCGCAACGGCCCGCGGCGCAGGACCGCCGGCGGTTGCGGAAGCCGTCCGGTGAACAGCCGGATGAACGGTCGCATGTACGCACGGTAGGCCGCCGTCACCGCCCCCGCCGCCGGTGAAGCCTTACGGAACGGAGAAGCTCCACCGCGGTACGCCGGAGTCGGCGGGTATGTCTGTCAGGCTCGGCCCATGCCCGCCCCCGTCGCCGAGCCGCTCGCCGGGACCGTCCGTACGCCCCGGACCCGCCGTGCGCGGGCCGTGGCGGCCATCGCCCGACGTCGTCAGCGTGACGGGCGGAGCCTCCCGACGCCCGGGGGCGGCGGCCGGTGGGCACTGGTCGCAGCGGTCGTCGGGCTGAGCGGCGTCCTTGCCACGCAGGCGGCGATCCTGCTCCAACCCGGCTACCTGTCCGGCCGGATGGCTGTGCTCTATCTGACCATGCTCTGGTGGGTGATCGGGACAGCCGGCGCGGCGTGGCTGATCCGGGCCGCTCCCCGCCGGCTCGCCGTCGGCCTGCTGCTCGCCGGCACCGTCGCGATCCACGCCGTGGCGCTCACCCACGGCCCCCAGCTGTCCGACGACCTCTACCGCTACATCTGGGATGGCCGCGTGCAGGCCGCCGGCATCGATCCCTACCGCTACGGTCCTCTCGCCCCCGAACTTGCCCACCTACGCGATGACTGGTTGTTCCCGGACCCGGCCGGGTGCGCTGCCATCCACCGCGGCCCGCACTGTATCCGGCTGAACTACCCCGACGCGCACACCATCTACCCACCGGTGGCGCAGGCGTACTTCACCGCCGTGCACGTCCTGCCCGGCCCGCCGCGCGAACACAGGATGCAGCTCTACGCGTCCCTCGCGTCGCTCGGGCTGGTCATTCTGATGATGAGGGTGCTGGTGGCGCAGGGTCGGGACCCCCGCTACGCCGCTTTCTACGCGCTCTCGCCGCTCGCCGGGCTCGAAACCGGCTCCGACGCGCACGTCGACGTCCTTGCCGCGCTGCTCGCGCTCGGCGGCATCGCGGCTCTCAGATCGCGGCGGCACGCCGGATCCGCCGCGGCCGGACGAACAGGCACGGCCGGAGAATCCGGTGCGGCCACGGAACCCACCCGCCGCCGTGCGTCGCTCGCCGGGGCGCTGCTCGGCGCGGCGGTGGCGGTCAAGCTGTACCCGGCGCTGCTCCTCCCGGCGGCCGCCCGGCGCCGCCCGGTCACTCTGGTCGGCGCCGCCGTCACGGTCGTGGGGCTCTCCTACCTGCCTCACGTCCTCGCCGTCGGAACCGGAGCTCTCGGTTTCCTGCCGCAGTACCTGAATGTCGAGGGATATGCCCAGGGGGGCCGATTCCTGCTCCTATCGATGCTCGGCATCCAGGGTGCCGCGGCTAAAGCCGTTGCGGTGTCGCTGCTGGCCGTGGTCGCCGTGGTGGTGCTGCGCTGCGATCCGCGCCGGATCCCCGTGGAACGGGCGGGGTTGTGGCTTGTCGGGGCCGCCTTCCTGGTCGCCACCCCCGTCCAGCCCTGGTACGGCGTCCTGCTGGCGATCCTCGCCGTGATCGCGGGACGGCTGGAATGGCTGGCCGTCGCCGCCGCCGTTCACCCCGTGTACGTCTCTCTTTTCACCGATCCACCGGGCGACGCCCGGACGCTGCAGGTGTCCTCCTACGCGGTCGCCGGGCTCGTCGTGGTCACCGCGGCCGTCCTCCGGCGACGGGGAAGAACGCGATCGCGTCACCCGGGAGCACGCCGGCGGCCCTGGCGGAAGAACTCGACGGCGTCGACGGCGTCGGTGACGGAGGTGACGCTGTCCCAGGTGAGGTAGGCGCCGAACGAGGCGTTCCAGAAACCGTCGGGAGACTGCGGAGGCGGCAGCGGCGGCCCGATGTACAGATTAGGGGTCGCTCACGTAGTCATCGCCGAGGGCCCACCAGTCGGCGATCCGCCGGGCGGCGTCGGGGTCGAGGGAAGGAGGGCATCGCCGCCTTCGGTCAGCGCCGCAAGCCCGAGTTCACGAGACGCTGATGCACCCTCGGTCACCGGATGATCCTCGCACCACGGTGTCACTGCGGGTGCGGCCACGGGACTCCTCGGGTCAGCTGTTCGCAGGCATGGCGATGGACTTGACCTCGAGGTAGGGCTCGAGACCCTCACGGCCCCACTCGCGGCCGAGCCCCGACTGCTTGAAGCCGCCGAACGGTGCGCTCGTGTCGTACGTGAAGCCGTTGACGTTGAAGGTGCCGGTACGCACGCGTCGCGCCACGTCGAGTCCCTGCTGCGGGTCCGCGGTCCACACGGCACCGCACAGCCCGAACGGGGAGTCGTTGGCGATGTCGACCGCGTCGTCCACGGTCTCGTAGGGGATGACGCACAGCACCGGTCCGAAGATCTCCTCGCGGGCGATGCGCATGCCGTTGTCCACGTCGGCGAACAGCGTCGGTTGGATGTACCAGCCCTTGTCCTGGCCGTCGGGTCGTCCGCCACCGGTGACGACTCGCGCTCCGGCGTCGCGGCCGGCCTGGAGGTAGCCCTCGACCCGCTCGCGCTGCTCACGGCTCACGAGCGGCCCCACAACTGTGCCCGGATCGAAGGGGTCTCCGACAGGTAGGTGGCCGACGATGGCCGCGGCCCGTTCGACGATCTCGGCGTAGCGGGAGCGCGGAGCGAGCAGTCGGGTGAGGGCGATGCAGGCCTCCCCGTTGTTCAGCATCGCGCCCTGGACCGCCGTCGGGATCGCCGCGTCGAGGTCCGCATCCTCCATCACGATGCACGCCGACTTGCCACCGAGCTCCAAGGTGACCCGCTTGATCTGCTCACCGCACAGGCCGGCGATCCGCCGTCCGGCGACCGTGCTGCCAGTAAAACTGATCTTGTCCACCCCGGCATGGGTTACCACCCGCTCGGATACCTCACGGTCGGCGGCGACGATGTTGACGACGCCAGCCGGCAGTTCTGCGGCTTCGAGCACCTCGGCCAGGACGTAGGTGTCCAGGGGTGTCTGCGGAGCCGGTTTGACGATGGTGGTGCACCCGGCGAGCAGGGCCGGCGCGAGCTTGCCCAACAGCAGCCCGAGCGGCGCGTTCCACGGGATGATCAGCCCGGCCACGCCGACCGGCTCCCGTCGCACGACCATCGGACCAACGCTGCCCGCGCGGCGCTCCTCGAACGAGACCCGCCCGGACATCGCGGCGTAGTACCGGATCAGGGCCGAGGACACCTGCGCCATCCGGCTGAAGGTGATGGGTGACCCCATCTCCGCTGTGATGAGCTGGGAGAGTTCCTCGTGGCGGTCGTCGAGGAGGTCCGCCGCACGCAGCAGGAGCTGTGCCCGCTCGTCCGCGGTCAGGTGGGGCCACGGCCCGTCCTCGAAAGCCGCGCGGGCAGCGCCCACCGCGGCATCGACGTCGGCGATCTCGGCTCGAGGGATGCTCCCGATCACCTCCTCGGTGGCCGGGCTCACCACCGACAGGCGACCGCTGCCGGCCGGCTTCGTCAGCCGCCCGCCGATCCAGAAGGCATCGTGGTCGATCGTCATCTGGACTCCTACGTCGTGGGGACCGTGCTGGTGTTGAGCCCGTCGGCGCCTCTCACGTCGCACATCTGCCCGACGGGCTGGCGGTCCGGGTCGGCCAGTGCGTACAGGCTGGGCGGGTCGGTGACGACGGATGCGAACCGCCGCGCGCCGTCGTCACGGCCGATGATCCAGCCGCGGGCGGGTGTGCCGTCCCGGTCGTGCTCGACGGTGAAGGTTTCGATCCGCCCGCGGCCTGTGACGGCCGAGGCGTACCCGGGGACCGGCGCGGTCGTCGGCGGGACTTGTGCCGGCTCAGCCCAGGGCTGCGGAGGCCTCGTCGGTGAGATGACCATCGCATGGTGTTTGGTGAGGTACTCGCCGTTGGCGTAGACCAGCGCCCGGCCACGCAGGCGATGCGCGGCGACGATCGCGTGCAGGCAGTAGTCGTTCGCCGGTCCGCCGAAGGATGCCAGGCCGCCTGTGACCGTGAGGGGACGTTCCTCGTCGAGCCCCAGGTGCAGCGCCGCCAGCTTGGGGACGATCGGGAAGCACGAGTACAGGTCGATGTGCTCGAGGTCCTGTGCCGTGCACTGCGCCTGGTCCAGGCAGGCGTCGAGGGTAGCGGACAGGCCGGGGGAGCGAGCGAATGTGGCGCGCCGCAGGACGTCGGTCGAGTCGGCGGCACCGGCCGAGGCCCAGATGTGGGAGATCCGCTCGTCGGGGATGCCATGCTCGTGAGCCGTCTCGAGGTCGCAGAGCACGACGGCGGCACCCTGGTCGACCTTCGGGTTGGCGGTCATCCGCACGGTGTAGGGCCAACAGGTCATCCGGTTGCCGTCGGTGGCCTCGCAGACCTCCCGAGGGGTGAGGTGACGTGGCTTCCATGCCGCGGGATTGCGGACGGCGACCTCGCTCATCGCGGCGAGGATCTCCCCCGACCAACGCTGGGCCTCCTCGAAGCTCTGCCCGAGTTCGGCACGTAGAGCGTTCTCGAAGAGCGGGTAGTTACGCAGTGGTCTGTCGATGCCGTAGCGGAGCATCTCCTCGGTGCCGCGGACGGAGCTGGGTAGCCGTACGGGTCCGCCTGGTCGGTCGGACCACGCGGGCGGGTTGCCGGACGTGCCGGCCCGCGCCAGGGACGCGGCTGATTCGGCACCGCCGACGAGCGCGGCGTCGATCTGTCCCACGGCGATGAGGCGCGCCGCGGTCTCGATGAGGGCGAGCGGCTGGTTGCCGCCGACCTCGCTGTGCAGGGTATGGCGAGGCGCCGCACCGACGAGCCGCGCGACCTCGGCGGGCAGGTCGTCATAGCTCCACGACAGGACACCGACGATGAGGATCGCGTCCAGCGCGCTCAACAGTGCGGCGGGGACGGCGTCGTGGGCGGCCTGCGCGATGAGCTCGCAGGGTTCGCTACCGTCGCCGCGGAGGTCCGCGGCGCCGACGATCACAGGTATTCGGGGCGCGGTCGGGGACACGCGGCGAACGTATGCCGGCCGGGGAGCGCATGCGTCTCGTGGAATCCGATTCTCAGGCAGGGCGCCTCCCGGGTGCCCGGCGCCGGGTTGCCGGTCAGCTCGGCCAGCAGGACGTGCACGTTTCGGAACCTGAGAACGACGTTGTCGACGAGTTCTCTTTCGGCACGTGACGGCGGT
Source organism: Frankia sp. Cppng1_Ct_nod (assembly GCF_920656135.1). Classification (NCBI taxonomy): domain Bacteria; kingdom Bacillati; phylum Actinomycetota; class Actinomycetes; order Frankiales; family Frankiaceae; genus Frankia; species Frankia sp. Cppng1_Ct_nod. Next base: position 21,692 of record NZ_CAKKTK010000075.1, read on the forward strand.
GTTACAAACGGGGGACCTGGTCTGAGTACCCGAGGGGGCGCCACTGTGTTCGACCTCTTCAGCGTCGACGATCACATCATCGAACACGCGAAGGTCTGGACTGACCGCCTGCCGGCCAAATACGCGGACGACGCTCCTCACGTCATCGAGCGGGACGGCCGGGAGTACTGGGTCTGGGAGGGTGAGACGTTCCCCCAGATGGGCCTGAACGCCGTGGCGGGCAAACCGCAGGAGGAGTGGAACCTTGAGCCTGTCCGCTTCAGCGACATGATTCCCGGCTGCTACGACCCCCGCGCGCGGGCCAAGGACATGCGCGAGGACAACATCTTGGCGAGCCTCTGCTTCCCGACCCTGGCGGGTTTCGGTGGCCGGGTGCTGAACAACTACGCCGACAAGGAACTCGCCAGCCTCTGCGTCGCGGCCTACAACGACTTCCACATCGACGAGTGGTGTGCCGCCGCGCCCGAGATGTTCGTGCCCTGCATCGTCGGCCAGGTATGGGATCCGGTCGCCATGGCGACCGAGATCCGACGCTGCGCCGCCAAGGGTGCACGGGCCCTGTCCTTTCCGGAGGGCACGGTCTCCCTCGGCCTGCCGTCACTGTTCAGCGACTTCTGG
>NZ_CAKKTK010000076.1:0-21578 GCF_920656135.1 Frankia sp. Cppng1_Ct_nod
GGCCCGCATCCATGTTCGGCACTGCGGTGAGGCATTTGTCAAGAATGGATCCCGGACGTGCCGTGAGGACGATCTTCTCCACCTATCAATCCTTTTCTGGCCGAATCAAGATTGTCGGTCGAGCGGAAGACTATACGGCAATGTTGTCGAGGAGATCTTTACTAAGCTGCGCATGAGGCGGATGGTCCGTCTGCGCCGGAACGCGCCGGCTGTTGCGGCCCTCACCGCGCGCTTTCGCGTGAAAGACGACGCAGATTTGCGTGCGGTGCGGCGACCCGTCGGCGCCCGGGAATTATCCGGCCATGACGTACGCTCGTGCGGGTGGCAGCCATCAAGATCCAGCGATGCCATCATGGTGGAGCGGAAGATGGCGCGCCCTCCGATGTCGCATCAGTGCGTCGGCGAAACGGCGGCCGGCTTCACCGCGGGAGTAATGCTGTAGCACTTCGAACAGGTCTGCTCGCCGGCCGGCCAGTGCTTCTCGCTACGCGTGCCGAAGACCTGCTCCATGCGCGACCGGGTGTCGTGATAGATGGGTGCGTAGCCTGCGGCCGTGTTTTCGTTCGAGGGAACATGGGTGCGTATCAAAACATCCTCCCCAGATGAGAACTCGTTCGTCAGCGTAGGTTAATTCGCTCTTATCGTCAAGCGTCGTCGTCGACTTGCGGTTGCACAGGTCGAGGTGAAGGGTTAAATTCTCTGCGGATCAGGTCGGGTTAATCTTTCTGACCTGCGGTTTCAGCCAGGAGGTGCCTCGGTCGAAAGTGGGGACCGGGTCGCCGCATCTCTCCCCTCTTGCGCTGGCCTTCGTGTTCGCCATCGACGACGGCCACTTCCGAGGCCGCCGCTGAACCTCAGCCGCCGGCCACCATCCGCGCCGATCCGCCGGCCGGCTGAGCCCAGGGACGACCCCAACGACGTGCGCGGCTCCAGGATCGTCCCGTCGTTGGGCCGGGCGTCCGGTGACGCGGTAACGGCCCGGCTCGGGCGTAGCGGCACCGCGACACCCGCCGCTACCCGGCCTGACCAGCACCGATGTCATCCCAGCTGGCCGGTCGCGGTAAAGCTCGTCGCGGATCAGCGCCGCCTCGAACTGCACCCCGCGACCCTCGTCCGGAGCGGCGTCCCCCTCGGCCCGGCGACGGTACTCCGGCGAAGCGATGATCAGTACGTGGTCGGCGGCACGGACCTCGGCGAGCATCCACAGCGGCCAGTCCTGCCGCCGTTCGGCCGCGGGCTTGTCGAGCTTCGCGTCAATCCCCCGCGACCTCAGGAAGATCCACAGATCGCGGACGGTGTCGTCATGCTCAGGCGACCCGTGGGCATAGGAGACGAACACCCGGGGCGGACGGTCCACCAGCGTCGCACCGCCACCGCTACCAGGACCACCACTATCAGGGCCACCGCCGTTCTCTGGAACGCCCCGCCACGCCCCCCCGCCGCCATCGGACAACCACTGTCATCGGACAACGGGGATGATAAGCGAACTCGGGTGACAGTCCACTCACCGAGGCGGTCCGCGGTGGCGGAACGTGGGCGCGTCCCACCACCGCCATCCTGCGCTTGCGGCAGGCGTCCCGCTCGTGCTTACCGCGGGGAGACCAGCCAGGGATTGCGCAGGTCGAAGTAGAAGAGATCCGCCATCAGCGCGTTCTCCTGCTCCATGAGCCGGGCCACCTCGGGCGGCGGCTCGGCCCGCTCGCCCGTGCGGGCCGCCTCCTCGGAGGTGAAGTAGACCGCCTGGGTGAAGGTCCCGTCGCCGGCCAGACCGGCGGTCGCGCCCAGGATGTCCGGGCGAAGGCCCGGGGCGAGGCGTTCGAACTCCCGGCCGAGCGCGCGCAGCCGCTCCGCGTCCGTCGTCCGGCCCTGGATGACCTGGACGAACCCGGCATCGTCGGAGCCGCCGCCCATCATCTGCTCGACGTCGGTGTAGTCGTGGAAGACGACCTCCCCGCTGAACAGCTTCGCCGTCTCCATCCACCACTGATGCTGCTCGGGCCGCTCGCTGTTGCGTCGCGCCTCCTCCGCCGAGGCGAACCGGGCGAGCCCCACGAACATCCCGCCGTCGGTCACGCCGGCCGTGGACCCCAGCCAGCCGGGCGCCGTGGGAGCGAGGTCGGCCACCCAGCGGTCCAGAGCCGAGCGCACCTCCTCGACATCGCCGACCCGGCCCTGAAAGACCTGAAGGAACATGGTGCCCTCCCCGACATCGCCGCGAAGCCGCGATCGCCACAAGATCGTGATCGCCACAAAGCTGTGGCGGACCATCGATCCGGAGGAGTCAGGCTATGCCCGACACACGCCTACCGCCATCTGGACGGTTACTTTCCGCTACAGCGAAAATGTCAGGGCGTCGACGCCGCGCACCCCGCCGCGCTCGGCAGCGCAGTCGCCTCGATCCGCGGGACCCTGTTCGCGGCGGCATCGCGAAACGCCTGACCGTCGGCTCCGACTCCGACTCCGACTCCGACAACGGCGGAGCCGGAGTCGACGATCGCGACACCCGCCGGGCCGGGTACGACCGACCACCCTGGGCACGACCCACCGCCCGCACCCGGACCGGTCGTGGACGCCGTCGGTGTTGCTGTCGGCGACGACAATGGCGACGCCGCGACCGGAACCGGATTCGCAGCCGGCGACGGGGAAGCGCTCGGGGTTGGAGTCGGAGCCGGAGCCGCCGAGGTGGGCGCCGAGGACGGGTACGCGCGCGGGGTCGGGGTCGGAGTCGAACTCGGGGCCGGCTCCGTGAGGCTTACCGTGTGCACCTGCGGCTGAGCAGCCGCGGCCGGCGCCGGCGTCTTCGCCTGCGCGGGCGTCCTGGCGTCCGCCCTGGTACCCGCCGCGGCCAGCACCGCCGGATCCGCGGACGCGTATTCGTCAGCCCACGCCAGGACGGTACGGACATACTCGTCCGACGGGTTGTAGCTGTGAACCGCCGCTGTCAGCCGCTCGGGAACGCTGAGGTCGCCGGCCCGGCACAGGTAACCCGCGGCGGCGAGCGTCGCGTCACTGATGTTGTCCGGGGATGCGGTGCCGTCGCCGTTGCCGTCCCGACCCGCCCATTTCCAGGTGGACGGGATGAACTGCATCGGGCCGACCGCCCGGTCGAGTTCGGTGTCGTGGTCGAGTAGTCCCCCGTCGGTGTCGGTGATCCGTGCAGTGCCGGCGGAGCCGTCGAGCCGTGGCCCGAGAATCGTCGGGGTGACCGTGCCGTCCGCGCTGATCTGCCGGCCGATGGCGTGACCCGACTCGACCTTGCCGATCCCGGCCAGCACCGGCCAGGAGAGCCGGCATCCGGGCCGCTCGATGTTGATCCGCGTGGCCGCGCCCCGGTAGGCGGCCAGCACCCGGGTGGGGATGGCGAGATCCGCGCCGGTCAGCCTGACCCTGCCGTCCCCGCCGGTACCGGTCGGCGTGGCCGCGCTCGTGGACGCGGTGGACACAGTGGACGCGTTCGCGGTGGTGGTGATCGGCGGGGCCTGTGCGGCCACCTCGGCGGCGAGGCGGTCCTCGTCCGCACGCGCCGCGTCCCTCGACAGGACGGACGCGGGGAGATCCCCGCCGCGTTCCAGCCGCCCGTCCACCGAACCATGGTCACCCGGCCGCTCGCCCTGCCGTGACCAGGAGTCCGAGGCCTGGGGAGCCGCCGCGACCGACGCGGCGACCACGACGAGCGCTGTAAGCCCGAGGACCCGTGCATCCCGCACCACAATTCGCGGCACAGACGTCCTCCCCCGAAGCGGTTATGTTACCGGCAGTCGGGATCAATGGTATTCATCCACACTCATACGGTGGCTTTCCGCGGCGTGTGCCAGAACCTGACATTCCGCGGAACATGAACGAAACAACGGCCACCCCCGGAACGGCCCCGGATGTCAGGCGTCCCGGTCGACCCTTTCGCCCTGGCGGCGCAGACCGTAGGTGACGGCGTCCTGCAACGCCGCCCAGGACGCGGCGATGATGTTCTCGTCGACGCCGATCGTGTCCCACCTGTCGCGGCCGTCGCTCGTCCCCACCAGCACCCGGGTCACCGCTCCGGTGCCGGATCTGCCATCGAGGATGCGCACCTTGTAGTCGACGAGGTCGAGGTCCGCGAGGCCCGGGTAACTCTTCTCCAGTGCCTCCCGCAGCGCCCGGTCAAGGGCGTTGACCGGGCCGTTACCCTCGGCGGTCGACACCAGCCGCTCCCCGCGAGAAAAGATCTTCACGGTCGCTTCGCTCACGACCTCACCATCGGGCCGCTGTTCGACGATCACACGCCACGACTCGAGGGTGAAGAACCGACGCTCGCCTTCGACCTCGTCGCGCAGCAGCAGCTCGAAGGATGCCTCCGCCGCCTCGTAGGCGTAGCCGCTCGCCTCCCGCTCCTTCACCAGCTCCACGACCCGCCCGAGAGCCTCCCGCTGACCGGACAGGTCCAGCCCCAGCTCCCGGCCCTTGAGTTCGATCGTGGCCCGGCCCGCGAGTTCCGAGACCAGCATCCGCATGTCGTTACCGACCGTGGACGGGTCGATGTGCTGGTACATGTCCGGGTCCACTTTGACCGCGCTGGCGTGCAGCCCGGCCTTGTGCGCGAACGCGCTCGCGCCGACGTAGGCGCGGTGGGTGTCCGGAACGCAGTTGGTGATCTCGTCGATGGCGTGCGAGACCCGGACCAGTTCGGCCAGCCTGCCCGCGGGCAGCACCGGGCGTCCCAACTTGGTCTCCAGCCCCGCGACGACGCTGAACAGGTCGGCGTTTCCGCACCGCTCGCCGTAACCGTTGGCGGTGCCCTGCACATGGGTGGCCCCGGCATCGACCGCGACCAGGGTGTTAGCGACCGCGCAGGCCGCGTCATCGTGACAGTGGATACCCAGGCGCGCACCCGTGGCGGCACCGACGGCGGCGACAACATCACCGATACGCATCGGCAGCATTCCGCCGTTGGTGTCGCAGAGGACGACGACCTCGGCACCGGCCTGCGCGGCGACCCGGACCATCTCCAGGGCGTAGTCGGCGTCGGCACGGTGACCGTCGAAGAAGTGCTCCGCGTCGACGAACACCCGCTTGCCCTCGGCACGCAGATGCGTCACGGTGTCCCGGATCATCGCCAGGTTCTCGGCCGGGGTGGTGCGAAGTGCCCGCTCGACATGGCGGCGATCAGCCTTCGCGACCAGGCAGACAACATCCGTGCCGGCGTCGCGCAACGCCGCGACCTGAGCGTCGTCGGCGGCGGCGATACCAGCCCGCCGCGTCGCGCCGAACGCGGTGAGAACGGCATGATCCAGGCGCAGTTCGGTTCGGGCACGGTGGAAGAACTCCGCGTCCTTGGGGTTCGATCCGGGCCAGCCACCCTCGATGAAGCCGACGCCGAACTCGTCGAGGTGGCGGGCTACCGCGAGCTTGTCGCCGACCGACAGCGAAAGCCCCTCCTGTTGGGTCCCGTCACGCAGCGTCGTGTCGTAGACGTGGAAGGACCCGGGATCACCTGGCAGCGCGTTACCTGGCAGCACAATGCGCCTCTCACCTGCGTTTCACCTGCGTTCGCGGCGGACCCGGAGCCTGTTCGGCGGATGGTCGACCGCATCGACCGACATCCACCGGACAGGCCCGACCGCAAGGGGTGTCACGCGTCCGGCAGCGTGGGTTGGCAACCGGTACGCGCGACGATGGCGGGTTCACCGCCGACCGCCCACTTTACGAGACGTGCTGCGGCCCGAACCACCGACATCGGGTTCGATCAGTCCAGGATGCCGGGACCGTCCCCGAATCGCTGCAAAGCGGCCATTCGGGGGGAAGCCGCAGGGGAAGCCTCAGTCGCCGGCGAAGCGCCGCAGACGGTCGACCTGGAGGATGGTGACCGTCTGCCCTTCGGCCAGGATCCAGTTGCGCTTCTCGAAGTCCCGCAACGCCTGATTGACCGACTGGCGCGAGCCACCCAGCAGAGAAGCGATCTCCGTCTGGGTCAGGCCGAGCTCGATGAGCGGACGGCCGGCCTCCCGCATCCGCAACAGGAGCAGCTTGGCGACCCTGCGGGGCAGGTCCAGGAAGACAAGGTCGGCGTTTGCCCCGGTCAGCCGGCGAACATGCGCCACCAGTGCACGGATGAGCTGTTCGGCCACGGCCGGCCGCTCCCGTACCAGTTCCCACACGGCGGCCCGGTCGAGGACGAGAGCCTCGCTAGGCTCCAGAGCCTCGACGCTGGCGGATCGGGGACCGGCCTCGACGATGTTGAGTTCACCGAGGGTGTCGCCGGGGCCGGCAATGTTGAGGACGTGGTCGCGGCCGTCGTCAGCGGTCGTGAGAACTTTCAGCCGGCCGGAGGCCACTACGAGCAACGTGTCAGATGGATCACCTTCAGTAAAGACAACTTGGCCACGGCGATACCGGCGCGCGACAGACCTCGCCGCAAGACGCGCCAGGGCCTGCTCGTCCAGTTCCTTCAGCAATGTGGTCGCCCGGAGCAGCGCGACCGCCTCTTCCTCCAGCACACCGTGACCGTAGCGCCAATGTCGGGAAATGTGGGCGGCGCACGCCTCACTTTGACAGTGATGTGCGCCCGTAGAGCGCAAAATCCACCCAAGGGGCCAGTCGATCAAACGGAAGCACGCCGGTAGCTAAACAACCGCACGCCGACTGCTCCAGCAACGCACTACGTCTCGCATGGACAACACACCCGCCACCTCGCCACCCGCACAGACGATCAGGTGCCGAAATCCGCCGCGAAGCATCGAAGCGGCAGCATCGTCCAGCGACCAGTCAGGGTCCGCGAACACGACGTCACGAGTAATGTGATCGCCGGCCAGCTCGACATCCGGGTTCTGGCCCGCGGCCACAGACAACAGTACATCACGCTCGGTGAGGATGGCGTATCCCTGGCCGTCGACATCGTGCACAACGGCCGCCCCCACCTTTCGGGCGGCCATCAGCCGTGCCGCCTGACGCAGGGTGTGCCCGGGACCGATCATGAGGACCAGAGGGCTCATTCCGTCACAAACCCGCATCACGGTCTCCCTGAAGCTTGTGAACTTGTGAAACAAGAACGTGACAGGAGACGTTAGGCGCAGAAAGGTCCGCTGGCCAGGCTATGGGTTTCAGCGTGGCGAACAGCGGGGAAACGACGCGCCGCCATCCGCAGCCACACCGCGGTGCTGGCGGCAGCGTGGCTGCGGCTGGCGGGCAGGCGGTGGACGGATGGCGGGCAGGCGGTGGGCGGTGGGCGGATGGCCACGGCACGAACCCCCCTCCGCGGCCACGCCGGGCCGGCAGGAGGGTTGTCGGGCGGCGTGTCAGGCGTCCCGGGCGAGCTCGTTCCAGTTCTTGTAGCGGTCGAGCTCCCCGCGGGTCGCCTGGTGGAACAACTCCAGCAGCTCACGGGTGATCGGTCCGGGCCGGCCCGTCCCGACCGCACGGTCGTCGATCTCGACGATCGGCACCATCTCGGCCGCCGTTCCGGTGAAGAACGCCTCGTCCGCGAGATACAGGTCGGTGCGGACGATGTGCTGTTCCCGGACCTCGTAGCCCTGGTCCGCCGCGATCTGCATGATCGACGCCCGGGTGATGCCGCCGAGCGGACCGTCGCTGAGCGGCGGGGTGATCACCGTGCCGCCGGACACGATGAAGACGTTCTCCCCCGAGCCATCGGCGATGTGCCCGTTGGGGCTGGTCAGAATCGCCTCGTCATAACCGGCCTTGAGCGCCGCGACCTTGGCGAGCGACGAGTTGAGATACTGCCCGGACGCCTTGGCCGCCGGAGGAATGATGTTGCTGTCATTGCGGCGCCAGGTGGAGACGGTGGCCCGGCAGCCGTTCTTCTCGGCCTCGGCGCCGAGATAGGAGCCCCACGGCCAGACCGCGATCATCACCTCGATGGACGACGGCAGTGGGTTGAGACCCATTTCGCCGTACCCCAGGTAGATCAGCGGCCGGATGTAACAGGCATCGACCTTGTTGACCGCGACCGTCCGCTTGATCGCGGCGATGATCTCCGCCTGGGTGAACGGCGGATCCATCATGTAGATCTTGGCGCTCCGGTACAGCCGGGCGACATGCTCGGTCAGCCGGAACACCGCGCTGCCGCGAGCGGTCGAGTACGCCCGGATGCCTTCGAAGACACCCCAGCCGTAGTGCAGGGTCGGGTTGAGGACGTGGATGCGGGCGTCGTCCCAGTCGACGAACTCGCCGCTCATCCAGATTTTTGACGTCGGTGTAATGGACACGAGTGACTCCAGGCGTGAACGACGCGGTTTACGGGCGAGTGAGTGACGATCGCGCCGATCTTCGCCGTGGTCAGGCCCCGTCGGCTGCCGTCGTACCGGATCTACGGCCCTTCCGAGGATAGCGTCCCACGAGCCGTGGACATCGGCTTGCGCGCATTCCGCCCTGACCGGTTTTCCGCAGGTCAAGGCAGGTTCGGACAGTTATCTCTCAGACGCATGGCCCACGGGCCCGCCGGCGAGAGCACCCGGACGGTCTCAACCGGCGACGCGGGCCGCCAGGTCCTCACCCACCTCGCGGGTGGAAAGCTGGTAGCCCGCTGATGATCCGGTCCTCGACCGGGACCGGTGGGCCAGGGCCGCCGCGACCGCGGCCTCGACCCGAGCGGCGTCATCGACGCGACCCAACTGCGCCAGGAGCATCGCGACGGACAGCACCGTGGCGGTAGGGTCGGCGATACCCTGGCCGGCGATGTCAGGCGCACTGCCGTGCACCGGTTCGAACATGCTCGGGTTCGCCCCGGAGGGGTCCAGGTTGCCGCTGGCGGCCCGCCCGATACCACCCGTGATCGCCGCGCCGATGTCGGTGAGGATGTCACCGAACATGTTGTCGGTCACGACCACGTCGAAACGTCCCGGGTCGGTCACGAAGAACATCGATGCCGCGTCCACGTGCTGGTAGTCGACCTGCACGTCGCCGAACTCGCCCGCGACCTCGGCGACCGTGCGCAACCACAGGTCGCCGGCCCTGGTGAGGACGTTGGTCTTGTGGACGAGGGTGAGGCGCCGCCTCGGCCGCGACTGCGCGCGGCGAAACGCGTCCCGCACGACGCGTTCGACACCGAAACGGGTGTTGAGGCTCTCCTCGGTGGCCACCTCGAACGGCGTGCCACGCCGCAGGGTGCCGCCGGCACCCACATAGGGACCCTCGGTTCCCTCCCGTACCACCACCATGTCGATGTGGGGCTCGCCCGCAAGCGGAGTGGCGACCCCCGGATACAACCGGACCGGACGCAGGTTCACGTAGTGGTCGAGTTCGAAACGCAGCCGCAGCAGCAGCCCGCGTTCCAGGACGCCGCTGGGTACCCCGGGGTCACCGACGGCCCCGAGCAGGATCGCGTCGTGCTCACGCAGCTCGGCGAGCACCGAGTCCGGCAGGGTTTCACCGGTGGCGTGCCAGCGGCGCGCGCCCAGGTCGTAGTCGGTCGTCTCCACCTTGGGCTCGACGACCCGCAGCACGCGCAGACCTTCCGCGACGACCTCTGGTCCGATGCCGTCCCCGCCGATGACCGCAAGCCTCATGGGCGCGACTGTAACCGGCCGCGCGGCAGCGCCGACGCCCGACCCCACACCGCCCACGGTCACCGGGAACCGACAAACCGGACCAGCTGCCCGACAAACGCGGGAAACCCGGCGGAACTGCCGACCTCCCAATCCAACCTGTTGATCGACAAATGTCTGACCAGGGAAAACGCGTAGCGACACGCGAAACGACACGTCGAAACCAACGAAGGTTCTCACGTACAGTCCACGGATCACTTGTCACGACTCCGTCCGGCGGTGACACCCGGACCGTACGGACGTGGCAGGAACCCACATGTTGGACAGGTACGGCATGCGACGACACAAGGGGGTGGACGGCGCATGCTCACAGAAGAACTTCTGACCGCGGACGAGCACGGTGCCGACGACGGGCACGGTCCCGACGACGGGCACAGCTCCGACGACGGGCACGGTCCCGACAGGGCTGCGACCCGATCGGGTGGCTGGGCCGACGCGCTGCGCCGGGCACTGGACGATCCCGGTCAGCCACGGATCGTCTTCCAGCCGATCGTCGACCTCCGGCGCGGCGTCATCGCCGGTTACGAGGCGCTGGCCCGGTTCGGTCGGCCGAGCGCTCCCTCACCCGACCTGTGGTTCGCCGCCGCGGACCGGGCCGGAGTCGCCGCGCAGCTGGAGGCCCGGGTGCTGCGGTCGGCCCTGCTGGCACGTGAACGACTCCCACCCAACTGCTTCCTCGCCGTCAACGTCATGCCGCATCTGCTCACAGCCCCGGAGGTCGCCGCCACCTGGCTCGACGCCGACCTGAGCCGGCTCGTCCTCGAGCTGAACGAGGCGGTCAGCGTCGAGCTGGTCCCCGAGCTGACCGCGACCACACAGGCACTGCGCGACCGCGGCGGCTTCATCGCCATGGACGACGTCGGATCCGGCTACGCGGGACTGCGCCAGATCGCCCAGATCCATCCTGAACTCGTGAAACTCGACCGGGATCTTGTCGCCTGTGCCGACGGCGACCAGGTCAGGGGTGCGCTGACCGAACTGGTCAACACCTTTGCCAACCGGCTGGACGCATGGGTGATCGCCGAAGGGGTCGAACGCGACGAAGAGCTGGCGATGCTCGTCGGGCTCGGCGTCGCGCTCGGGCAGGGTTGGTACCTCGGCCGCCCCGCTGCCACCTGGCAGCGCCTCGACCCCGTGGTTTCCCGACGCATCCGCCTGCTCGCCCAACGGACCGACCGCGGCGACACAGTGGGAAGCCTGCTTGAACGGGTACGCATCTCCTTCATGGACGACCATCCCTTCAGGAACGACCGCGCGGTGCGGGACGACCACCCGCACCGCGGTGTCCCGCAGACGGCGGGCTGCTGGCTGGACCTGCTGTCACGCCCGCGGTCCGGCGTGGGCGGCCGCGGCCCGACGGTCGTGGTCAACCGGCGGTATCGCCCGATCGCACTCGAGCTTTCCGGACGCGGCCCCGGCGCCGGCCCACCCGGCGCCGGCCCACACGGCGCCACCACCACCCGGCGCGTCCCGGTCAGCATGATCGCGCGACCCGACGAACACGTCGCCGACGTGGCACGCCGGGCGATGGACCGCGCACCGTCACACCGCTTCGACCCGGTCGTCGTGGTCACCGGGATGGGACGACCAGTGGGTCTGGTCCGCGTCGAACGGCTGATTCTGCGCCTTACGGAGATGTCCGGACCCTTTCCGGACCTTCGCAACGATCCTCGCAACGATCCCCGCAACGATCCCCGGAAGTCACCGGGCCGGCCGCCGCAAGCGCCCGGCCCGGCGCCCGTCCGAACCGACGGCCGGCCGGGCGCTCAGGTGGGCGCTCAGGTAGGCGCTCAGCCCCCGGTGACGATGCGCCGGTCGCGCGAGGCCCTGTTGACCGCGCTGACCACCGCCCGCAGGGACGCGGTGACGATGTTGGGGTCGATCCCGACGCCCCAGAACACCCGGTCCCCCACGGCCACCTCCAGGTAGGCGGCGGCACGGGCGTCCGCACCCGACCCGAGGGCGTGCTCGTGGTAGTCCAGCACCCGTACCTCGACGTCGCGTTCGCTGAGCGCGGCCACGAACGCGTCGATCGGGCCGTTCCCGGTACCGGTGATGACCTGTTCACCCCCGTGGATGCGCACCGAGACGTTCACCTCGTCGCGCTCCCCGTGAGCCGCGGTCGTGCGGGAACCCAACAGCTCCAGCGGGGCGTCCGCGTCGGACCCGGCGAGGAAGTACTCCCGCGAGAAGATCTCCCACAGCTGTCCGCCGGTGACCTCCCCACCGGCGCCGTCGGTGTGGCGTTGCACCACCAGGGAGAACTCGATCTGCAGCCGGCGCGGCAGGTCCAGGGAGTGCTCCGACTTCAGCAGGTAGGCGACACCGCCCTTGCCCGACTGGCTGTTCACCCGGATGACAGCCTCGTAGGACCGGCCGAGGTCCATCGGATCGATGGGCAGGTAGGGCACCTCCCACAACCGCTGCCCGGTCCGCTCCATCGCCTCGAAACCCTTCTTGATGGCGTCCTGATGGGAGCCGGAAAAGGCGGTGTAGACCAGGTCGCCCCCGTAGGGATGGCGAGGATGCACCGGAATCTGGTTGCAGTACTCGACGGTCCGGCGAATCTCGTCGATGTCACGGAAGTCGATTTCCGGATCGATGCCCTGGGAGTACAGGTTCAGTCCCAGTGTCACCAGGCAGACGTTGCCGGTGCGTTCCCCGTTGCCGAACAGGCACCCCTCGATCCGGTCGGCACCGGCCATGACCCCGAGCTCCGCGGCGGCCACCGCGCAGCCACGATCGTTGTGCGGATGCAACGACAGCACGACCGAATCCCGCCGGGTCAGGTTGCGTGACATCCACTCGATCTGGTCGGCGTAGACGTTGGGCGTCGACATCTCGACGGTCGCCGGCAGATTCAGCACGACCGGCCGGTCCGGCGTCGGCTGCCAGACGTCCATGACCGCCTCGCAGACTCCCAGGGCGTAGTCCAGCTCCGTGCCGGTGAACGACTCGGGGCTGTACTGCCAGCGGACGTTGGTACCGTCCAGCAACTTCTCGGCATAGCGGGCGCACCACTGCGCGCCCTGGACGGCGATGTCGGTGACGCCGTCTCGGTCGAGCCCGAACACCACCCTGCGTTGCAGCGTCGACGTCGAGTTGTACAGGTGGATCAGGACCCGCGGCGCGCCGACGAGCGAGGTGACCGTACGCTCGATCAGCTCCTCACGCGCCTGGGTGAGGACCTGGACGGTGACATCGTCCGGAATATGGTCACCCTCGATGAGCTCCCGGATGAAGTCGAAGTCGGTCTGGCTCGCGGCGGGGAATCCGACCTCGATCTCCTTGTAACCCATCCGCACCAGCAGTTTGAACATCTGCATCTTGCGCGCGGGGGTCATCGGGTCGATCAGTGCCTGGTTACCGTCGCGCAGGTCGACGCTGCACCACCGGGGAGCGCGTGTGATCGTACGAGCGGGCCACGTCCGGTCAGCCAGGTCGACGGGAACGAACGCCCGGTACTTGTCGATGGGCATGCCGGAAGATTGCTGCGATGTGTTCACTGCTCTGCTGCTCCTGCTTCGGTGAAAAACCTGCGGCGGCCAGCGCGCACCGAACTCCGCGACGAGGAGGCCGGCCTGGTTCAGGCCCCGTCGCGGCAGCTAAGAAGCAGAAGCGCATACATTGCTGGGTGAGCTTACAACCTCAGGGCCTCCGGCGGCACGCAGGAACGTGCCCATCAGGTCGCTTCGCGATCCGACGGGTCCCCCGTGATCGCACCGACTTCGGCCGACTACGCCGGCACACCGTGCGCCCGCAGGGAACCGGCCCGCGGTTGGAGATCGTCTGCGCGGATGGTGCACACGACGCCGCGCGCGCCGGCCAGCCATCCCGATTCCTCCGGGTAGATCGACGCGGCCTGCGTGTGCGGGGCCGCGTCCGCGGTGCCGAGGATGTTCCGCGAGGCGCCCGCACAGTCGGTCGTGGCCGCCGCGCCCAGGGCGGGCCGGCCCGGCCAGACCGTGAAGGTGCCGGTGAGATCGACGATGCGGGTCACCTCGTCCACATGCGGCTGGTCGCACGGCACCCGGACGGGCGTGACCTCATGATCCGGATCCGGGCTCCATGCCAGGCAGTCCCCCGGCCGCAGAGCGGCCAGCAGGGACACCCCGACAACGAACCGCTGGGTGCGGCCGGGCACCGTTTCCGGGCTCAGGTCAGGACCCGTGCCGGGTACGCCGGCCGTCGCGTGCTCCTGTGCCCGCGCCGGAATGCCGGCCGACGGAGCGGGCGCCGAGACCGCAGCCGTCCGCGGGCCACCGTGACGCAGCAGGAACAGACCGAGACCCGCCATCCCGGCCAGGAGCGTCAGCAGTGCCACCAGCCTGGTGGCTCGGCGACCACGCGGGGAGTACGGCGCCCACACCCAGCGGTTGAAAGCACCATATACACCGCGATGGGCGGGTTCCACCCGGCAGTGGCCCGGCGGAATCCCACCCGTGGACACTGCGCGCTCGTCCGCCGACGGCTCGACGAAACGCGCGGAACGTACAAATGTCTCATCGAGGCGCAACCCCTCGAACGGGTCCCGACCATCCCGAGCCATGGCTTTCACGGTAAACCCATGACAGCGTTTCCCACACCATGGCGGGCGAACCTGGTGCCAGGTCACCAGCAACCGACATCCGACCCACGGTCGGACAATGCCGGCCCGATGGATCAGGCCGTCGGACGGTCCCCCGACCTACTCGTCACTCAGGCTGACCGAGCGGGCGGCGGACGCCCCGATGATCGTCGCGATCTCGGCCAGGACGTCCTGCGGCACCGCATCGTCGAGCGAGAGCGACATCAGCGCCTCACCGCCCGCCTTCCGCCGGCTGACCTGCGCACTGGCGATGTTGATCTGGGCTTCGCCGAGCAACGCGCCGACCGCACCGACGACGCCCGGACGGTCGGAGTACCGGAAGAACGCCAGGTGCGCCTGCGGTCGGAGGTCGACCTCGAAGTCGTCGATCGCGGTGACCTTCTCGACCTGGCGGGGGCCGATGAGCGTGCCACTCACCGATACCGGCGTCCCGTCCGCCAGCACGCCGCGGACCGTGACCAGGTTGCGGTAGTCGGGGCTCTCCTCGGACGTCTCCAGCGCGACGTCGAGTCCCCGTTCCCTGGCCAGCAGCGGCGCGTTGACGTAGGTGACCGCTTCCTCGACGACGTCGGTGAACACCCCCTTGAGCGCGGCGAGCTGCAGCACCGACACGTCGTAGGCGACGATCTCACCGCGGACCTCGACCGTGATCGCGGCGGCGAGGCCACCGGCGATTCCGGTGAACAGCTGGCCGAGCTTCTCAGCCAGCGGCAGTCCGGGCCGCACGTCCTCGGCCACCACACCACCGGCCTGCACGTTCACCGCGTCCGGGACGAACTCGCCGCGCAGCGCCAGGCGCACCGACCGGGCCACGGCCAGGCCCGCCTTGTCCTGCGCCTCCTGCGTGGACGCCCCCAGGTGCGGGGTGACCACGACGTTGTCCAGTTCGAACAGGGGCGAGGACGTGGTCGGCTCGGTGGCGAACACGTCGATGCCGGCGCCACCCACCCGGCCGTCGCGGACGGCGTCGGCCAGGGCCGCCTCGTCGATGAGCCCGCCGCGGGCGTCATTGACGATGATCACGCCCGGCTTGACGCGTTCGAGCTCGTCCTTACCGATGAGTCCGAGCGTCTCCGGGGTCTTCGGCAGGTGGATCGTGATGACGTCGCTGATGCGCAACAGCTCGTCGAGGTCGACCAGATGTACCCCCATCTGGGCGGCGCGGGCCACGGACACGTACGGGTCGTAGGCGACGATCCGCATCCCGAAGGCGGACAGCCGCTGCGCGACCAGCACGCCGATGCGGCCGAGCCCGACCACCCCCGCGGTCTTGTCCACAAGTTCGACCCCGACGTACTTCGACCGCTTCCACTCGCCGGCTCGCAGCGCCGCGTGAGCCGAGGGAATCCGCCGTGCCACCGCCACCAGGAGCGCCACCGCGTGCTCGGCGGCGCTGACGATGTTCGACAGTGGGGCGTTGACAACCATGACACCACGGGTCGTCGCGGTTGCGACGTCGACGTTGTCCAGCCCGATCCCGGCGCGGGCGACGACCTTGAGCGAGCGGGCGGCCGCCAGCACCTCCGCGTCCACCCTGGTCGCGCTGCGCACGATCAGTGCGTGGGCGCCGGGGACCGCGGCGAGCAGCGCGGCCCGGTCGGCCCCGTCCACATGACGGACCTCGAACTCGCCGGACAGCAGCTCCAGCCCGGCCGGTGACAGCTCCTCGGCAACCAGGACGACGGGCACGGTGAGGCTCCTCGGTGAAGACGGCGCGGGCGGGGGCGATCCCTCTAAGGTGTGAACGGCTGCGAGCGCGACCCAGCGTACCGACTGACAAAGCCTCCCCGGATAGCGGCTTCGTGGGCGGGCCGCTATCCGGGGAAGCCCTGTCGTCCCAGGTCAGTCGGTGGGCTTCGCGATCCAGGACATCAACGGACGGAGCCGGGCACCGACCTTCTCGATCGGGTGGTTCTTGCCCTCCTCGACGAGCTTGGTGAACTGCGGGCGTCCCGCGTCGTCCTCGGAAATCCACTCGCGGGCGAACGACCCGTCCCGGATCTCAGCGAGAATGCGGCGCATTTCGTCTTTTACCGCCGGCGTCACCACCCGCGGTCCGCGTGTGACGTCGCCGTACTCGGCCGTGTCGGAAATCGAATACCGCATCTGGCTGATGCCACCCTCGTACATGAGGTCGACGATCAGCTTCAGCTCGTGCAGGCACTCGAAGTAGGCCACCTCGGGTTGGTATCCGGCCTCGACCAGCGTCTCGAAGCCGGCCTGCACCAGGGCACTCGCGCCGCCGCACAGCACCGCCTGCTCACCGAAGAGGTCGGTCTCGGTCTCCTCGGTGAAGGTGGTGCGCAGCGCGCCGGCGCGGGTGCCGCCGATCGCCTTGGCGTAGGCGAGCGCGAGCGCGAAGGCGCTGCTCGACGCGTCGGCCTCCACCGCGACCAGCACGGGAACGCCCTTGCCCTCGGTGAAGGTCCGCCGGACCAGGTGCCCCGGCCCCTTCGGAGCGACCATGAACACGTCCACGCCGGCCGGCGGGTCGATCAGACCGAAGCGGATGTTGAAGCCGTGGCCGAACGCGAGCGCCTTGCCCGGCGCCAGGTTCGGCGCGATGGACTCCGCGTAGATCTTGCGGTGGGCGGTGTCCGGCGCCAACAGCATGATCACATCAGCTTCGGCGGACGCCTCGCCCGGGGTGAGCACCCGCAGGCCCTGCTCGGCGGCCTTCGCCCAGCTACGGCTGCCCTCGGGCAGGCCGACCCGGACGTCGACACCGCTGTCGCGCAGGTTGAGTGCGTGGGCATGGCCCTGGCTGCCGTATCCGATGACAGCGACCTTACGATTGATGATGTTGTCGAGCGACGCGTCTGCGTCGTAGTAGATCTCGGCCATCGTGGGCGACACTTCTTTCTCTGGATGAGGAAAGGACGGGTTGGTCATTGCCTGACCCGACGCCTGACCCGACGCCTGACCCGACGCCTGACCCGACGCCTGACCCGGCGCTAGGCGGTTCGGTCGAGAGCACGCAAACTACGGTCGGTAATCGATCGGGAGCCTCGACCGAGCGCTACCATGCCGGACTGGACCAGCTCCCGGATCCCGAACGGCTCGAGCATCCGAATGAGCGCGTCGAGCTTGTCGCGGGTCCCGGTGGCCTCCACGGTGACCGCGTCAGGCGCGACATCGACCACCTTGGCGCGGAAGAGCTGGACGGTTTCCAGGACCTGCGAACGGACGGACATGTCCGCCCGCACCTTGATCAGAACAAGCTCGCGGCGGACCGCCACCGCTGGGTCCATTTCAACGATCTTGATGACGTTGATCAGCTTGTTGAGCTGTTTCGTGACCTGTTCGAGCGGTAGCTCATCAACGGTCACGACAATCGTCATCCGGGAGATGTCATCGTGCTCGGTCGGTCCGACCGCGAGCGACTCGATATTGAAACCGCGCCGGGAGAACAGTCCCGCGACCCGGGCAAGAACGCCGGGCTTGTTCTCCACCAGCACCGACAGCGTGTGCGTGGACACGACCTAAACCTCTTCGTAGTCGAAGTCGGGCGCGATGTCCCGAGCGATCCTGATCTCGTCGTTACTCGCGCCGGCGGCGACCATCGGCCACACCATCGCATCCTGGTGGACGATGAAGTCGACCAGGACCGGCGCGTCGTCGATGGCCATCGCCTTCTCGATCGTCGCGTCGACCTCGTCCGGCGACTCACAGCGCATACCCACACAGCCGAGCGCCTCGGCGAGGCGCACGAAGTCCGGCACCCGGCGCGGGCTCCGTCCGGAACCCTGCCCGGCCCGCTGCCCGGCACCGCCCGGATGGGTGCCGAGTTCGGTGTTGGAGTAGCGCCGGTCGTAGAAGAGGGTCTGCCACTGCCGGACCATGCCGAGCGCGCCGTTGTTGATGACAGCAACCTTGATCGGGATGCCTTCCAGTGCACAGGTCGCCAGCTCCTGGTTGGTCATCTGGAAGCAGCCGTCACCGTCGATCGCCCACACGGTCGCCTCGGGCCGGCCCACCTTGGCGCCCATCGCCGCGGGCACGGCGTAGCCCATCGTCCCCAGGCCGCCGGAGTTCAGCCACGTGTACGGATGCTCGTAGGAGATGAACTGTGCCGCCCACATCTGGTGCTGGCCGACCCCGGCGACGTACAGGGCCTCCGGGCCGGCGATCTTCCCGATCCGCTCGATGGCGTACTGCGGGGCGATCGAACCATCCGGAGGCACGTCGTAGCCGAGCGGGTAGGTCCCCCGCCAGCCGTCGATCTGCCGCCACCAGCCACCGAGGTCCGCCCGCGGCTCCGCCTGCAGCGCGGCGACGAGCTCGACGATCACCTCTCGGCAGTCCCCCACGATCGGCACGTCCGCGACCCGGTTCTTACCGATCTCAGCCGGGTCGATGTCGGCGTGGATGACCGCGGCCCGCGGCGCGAACGACGCGAGCTTGCCGGTCACCCGGTCGTCGAAACGGGCACCCAGGGTGATCAGCAGGTCGGACTTCTGCAACGCGGTCACCGCGGCGACCGACCCGTGCATCCCGGGCATGCCCAGGTGCTGCGGATGGGAGTCGGGGAACGCCCCGCGGGCCATCAGCGTCGTCACCACCGGAATGCCGGTGAGCTCGGCAAGCACCCGCAGTTCGCGGGCGGCACGGGCCTTGAGCACCCCGCCGCCGATGTACAGGACCGGGCGGCGGGCGGAAGTGATCAGCTTCGCGGCCTCCCGGACCTGCTTGGCGTGCGGTCGGGTCACCGGCCGGTAGCCGGGCAGGTACAACGTGGGCGGCCAGATGTCACCGGGGAGCACCGCGGTCGTTGCCTGCAGGATGTCCTTGGGCAGGTCGACCAGGACCGGCCCGGGCCGGCCCGTCGAGGCGATGTGGAACGCCTCGGCGATCGTGCGGGGGATCTCATCGGCGGACTGGACAAGGAAGTTGTGTTTGGTGATCGGCATCGTGATGCCGCAGATGTCAGCTTCCTGGAAGGCGTCGGTGCCGATCGCCGCGCTCGGCACCTGGCCGGTGATCGCCACCATCGGCACCGAATCCATGTAGGCATCCGCGATAGGCGTGACCAGGTTCGTCGCGCCCGGCCCGGACGTCGCGATGCACACCCCCACCCGTCCGGTGGCCTGGGCATAGCCCTCGGCGGCGTGCCCGGCACCCTGCTCGTGGCGGACCAGGATGTGGCGGAGGCGTTCGGCGTCGTACAACGGGTCGTACAACGGGAGGATCGCGCCGCCGGGGATGCCGAAGACCACGTCGGCTCCGACCGCCTCCAGTGAAAGCACGAGCGACTGCGCTCCAGTGATCTCTCTGCTCATCTGATCGTCTTCCTTGGCGTTGCGCGGTGGTGACAGGTGGGTCGTGCCGGGCATAAAAAAACCCCCCGTGCCAGGAGGCACTGAGGGGCGGCGCACGCAGCCTGTGATCGACTAGAGTTTCCGATCGACTACGCGCGCTCTACAAGTACGAGGATGCCGAAGAGCATGCGTCTACCTTCCCCGACATCCGTGCGCCCGTCAAGTTCCCCGGCATCCGCACCGTGAAACGTCAGCGTTTCTTCACTGCGCGGCAGCATTTCTTCACTGCGCGGCCTCCAGCAGATCGTCCAGCCCCTCGTCCGGCACCAGGGCCATCGGCTCCCACTCCACAGCACCGGACGGCACAGCGACACCGGATGATGGCCGGACGTGGGTCGATCCCGGGCCGCCGCCCGTCCACACCGGCATGGACGGGGAGATCCCGAGCCCGTCGAGCGTCTGCCACAGCCCGGTCAGCGCGGCTTCGGGATCGAAGTTGTACTCGGATCCGCGCACCCGCCAGAAACGCCATCCGGCCCGTTTGAGCTCGCGTTCCCGGGCGAGATCGGCCTCGATCTGCTCGGGGCTGGAATGCCAGGCGTCGCCGTCGCACTCGACCGCGAGCTTTGCCGCGCCACCGGTCACGACCAGGTCGATGCGACGGCCGTTCACCTCGACCTGCGGGGTGACCGAGAAACCCCTGGCGCGGATGTCGAGGAACACCCGCTGCTCGAACAGGCTCTCGAACGGCCGGACCGGCACGTCCCGGCGCACCACGGTCGCAAAACCGTCCGGCGCGCCGGTGTGGGGTCGGGTCCGCAGGTACGTCAGGTAGGAGTGGCGCAGATCGGACGGGTTCAACGCGTCCGGGGTGACCGAGTGGAACAGCCAGACCTGGTCGCGCGCCCGGGAGGCGGCCACGTTGAACCGGCGCTGGTACTCCAGTTTCGTCAGGGCCATGGTGCGCGTGTCCGGGGCGAGGACCATCGACAGGAACACCACATGACGCTCGTCGCCCTGGAAGTCCGGCGGGGTGCCGATCCGCAGCCGCCGGTCCTCCTGCTCCTGGCGGGACATCCGGCGCAGCAGGGCGTTACGGATGAGATCGGCCTGCGCGTTGCCCTGCAGCACGATCACACCGAACGTCCTGCCCTCGTAGGCGGGGTCCGCCGCGCACCGCAGCAGCTGCATGACCAGCGCCTCGGCCTCGACCTGGTTGCGCAGGGTCGCGTTCTTCCCCTCGTTGAACGCCCCGGGTACATACACCGTCCGCAGTGGTTCCAGCCGATCGGAACCGAACTGCCGCAACGGGACAAGGGGTGCGTCCCGGTAGAACATGCTGCTGGACCACTCGATGATCTCCGGCATGCAGCGGAAGTGCTCCCGCAGCCGGATCACCTGGCCGAATCGGGACCGCAGGATGGAGAACAGGCTGGAACGTGGGGTGAAGGACACCCGCAGATAGCTCGGCAGGTCCGGCAGAAGCTCGTGCAGCCGCGCGAAGATCGGATCGAGTGCGCCCAGCGCCACCTCCGGAGGGGTGCACTGCCGGTCGTCCCCCACCACGATCACCCGGGGCGCGAGCCACAGCAGGAACAGGCTTTCCAGGCTCGCCTGGCTGGCCTCGTCGACGATCACCACGTCGAAGCTGTCCCGCACCGGCGGGATGGTCGACAGCACGTCCGGCACCGGCATGATCCACGCCGGGACCGCTGCCTGCGCGTCCCGCATCGCGTCGCGGGCGGCCCGGCTGAACTGCGCGGCATGCCGGCCGAACCCCTTGCCCCGCGCGTCGATGGCGGCACGGTAGCTCTGCAGCGCCGCGACCTGCGCGGCGTTCATCCGCTCCAGGCAGTGCTGCCAGGCCTGCTCGGTCGCGAGCGTCGCGGTCGCGGCGGCCAGGGACTGCTCGGCCGCGGCCAGCTCCGCCTCGAGGCGCGCTTCGCGACCGGGCGCGCGCTCGGAGTCGAAGAACGCACGGGCCCGCGCCCAGGCCCAGGCGGCGGGCAGCCGTGCCAGCCGGGCGTCCCACACCGGATCATCGCAGGTCTCGGTGAGCAGCGCCGCCAACCGCGGATGCGCCTGGTGCAGCCTCGCCCGAAGGGCCTCGCAGCGGCGCTCAGCGGCCTGTTCGGCGTGCGCGCCGGCGAGCGCCGCCAGCCGGTCGGCGTACCGGTCCGGGTCGCGGGCGCGCAC
>NZ_CAKKTK010000077.1:0-21543 GCF_920656135.1 Frankia sp. Cppng1_Ct_nod
GTGCCTTCGTAATCCTGGTTTGCGACGGAGCGCAGGCAGGATGCGAGCACCTCCGGTTGTTCGTTGAAGCAAGGTATGATCACATCGACTGTGAGCGATAAGGCGGTGGGTCCGACGTTTTTCGGTGTGGCTCGCTGCCGCCGGTGTGTCTGGTGGGCAAAGCGAACCTGCGTTGCGAGATGGCCGATGGTGAGGATGACGTAGGTCAACAGTACGCCGGTGAAAGCGCCGCGTAGGACCACGATTGTCGTGTGCATGGAGTCCTCCGTCGCAAGCGTCGGGCCGCTCGTGGGGCCGGGAAGGCACAGGGTTGGTGATAACGGATGCCGAGGACGGAGCTCTCGCATCGGATAGCTAAAGAGGGATGGATCTGACGGTACCGCCCCGGGTTTTGTCAGTTCGGGCTGCGGCACACCGTCATGGTGGTCAGGCAGCCAGCTCCCAGCGGTGCTCCTTTGCCAGAACCCGCTGCAGGTAGAGGCCGAGAACGGATCCGTAGATCAGATGCCCAGCAAAGGAAAGCCCGAGGGACTGCGGGCTGAGGGGGAAGAGCAGCTCCGCGCCGCGGGCAGACAGGGCGATGGTGCCCACCAGGCCTGACCAGATGAAGATGCCATAGCCGATGCCCAACTGGATCGGACGCCGGGCAAGAGCCGGGAACCGCCAGACGCCGATGACGCCGCACATCACGAAGAAGGCCATTCCGATGCCACCGCCGTCACCCACGTAGCGCCAGGCATAGCCGACCGGAATATTCGTGGGCACATCCCCGATGATCCATCCACCGAGCCGTGGGATGAAGTCCGGCCAGATTCCGGTGAATACCATGGGCATCCGCAGCGCATCATAGGCGGTGACAGCGATCAGTCCGGCCACAAGGCCCCAGACTGCCCATCTTGATTCCTCCGAACGGTGCAACGTCATCGCGAGCACGATTATGACGAGAGGCAGCACCAGAAAGCGCGCCGAGGCGCTGATCGGGAGAAGGCCGAAGATGTAGAGTGGGATGGACAGCACCGGTAAAGCGCCGGCGGTCATCAGGATTCCGACCCTCATCAGCGAGGCCGGTCGCCGTAGCAGGCCGCTTTCGGGCGCGAGCAGAACACGTGTGAAAGGCGATGAAACAGCGCCTTCGCGATGCTGTGTCGGAATACTCGCCGCAGTTGTGGTCATGGTTGAGCGGGCGGCAACGGTGGTCGTGCTCATGTCTTTCTCCCGTTCTGTTTCCGGCGCGAGGTGGTTCTTCAGCCCGAAGTCGCTGATCGTGGATATCGGGAGGACGCTCCCGGTTGCCGGCCGGGGCGCCGCCCCGGCATGTCCTCTGTGTTCCTGGTAATAGTTTCGCCGCCGGACTTCGACCGAAACAGACCGTATGTATGATGGTATGCACATACTGTGGGTATTTGATACCGGTATCAGCGATGCTGAGCATGATTATCCTGGTATTGGCAGTGCCAGGATCACGTCGGCGCATGTCCCGGGTCAGTCACCGGGATCGAAGCGCATTACCTCGGATCTGATCGTTATCGTCAGATCTTCAGCGGACGGCGTCGCGCCACCAGAGTTGGTCGGATGCCGTACTGATGATCAATTTTCCGGCGTGGCCGGCCAGCCCGGTGGCGGGCGCCGGGATGCCTCCGATCGCGGTCCAGGCGACATCATGCAGCACCGGAGGCCGCATCCAGAGGGTTTGATCCCGGGTGACGCAGTAGAGCCGGCCGCTGGTACTGGTCATGGCGATGACGTTGTCGGCGTGCCCCACCCGCGTCCAGACCTGCTTCTGGCCGATCCGGTCGAAGCGGAGGTAGACAAGATCGTTTTTGGTGGTCGCACCGAACAGCCCCTCGAAGCACGCCGCAAGCGCGGCCACCCCCGGCGCTGTCCCGATCTTGACCCAGTTGACGTCGTGGTGGACGGGCTCGCGCTGCCACAACTGGTCGTCCGTGGTCACGGCGTACAGGCAGACCGGTTGGCCGCCGGTGGCCTCGCGTGGACTGGCCATGGCGCGGACACGGCCCGCGTGCCCGATCCGGGTCCAGGCGAGGTTCTGGCCGACCGGGTCCCGGGCATACAGGATGTTCCCGGCGGTGGCGAACAAGGTGTTCTCGCAGGCGACGAGCGCGGTCACCGTGCTGGCGCGACCGATCCGCTCCCAGTTCGCGGCCGGCCACGGGTCACTCAGCCGGGTGAGGACATTACGGGTGATCCGGTCGACCGTTGGATCCGGGGAGCTACCGAGCCCGCCGCCCCATCCGGTCGTGGCGACGTTGAGCACTGTGCCGCCGCCGGGTGCCCGGAACACGCCCATGGTTGCGGCACCACCCTGCCCCAGACGGCGCCAGTCGGACAGGTCGGCCGTGGCGAGGACGACGAAGGTCGTGGGGGCACCATCTCGGCCGGTGACCCGGGGGATGCCGTTCTCCTCGACCATGTCGGCGGCGTCGGTTTCGTAACCGAGCGTCCCGGTCCCGAAGGTGTCACCGTCAGCCAGTCCGGTTCCCTCAAAGACCCAGTGATCGGCGAACCTCACCGTCCAGGCAGCGCTGGCCATCACTCCCATGTCGCCCCAGCAACCCGCGCCGCGGCGGAAGCTGGTACCGGTGAGGGCGTTCTCCGGGCGATTGACCGGCGCGCTGGACCACTCGACAGTGACACGGGCGTTGTCGACGCCGGTGAGCGGGTCTTCAGCGGCATCACGGTGGCAGACGAAGGTGCGGCCGTCGTCCTCAAGCCGGAACTGCCACCAGCAGGTGTTGCCCGTGAGAAACGCTATGTTGCCGCCGGAGGCCAGGAACTGCTCGGCGGCGTCGCGCATCTCGGCCGTCCAGTATTCGTCGTGGCCGACACAGACGAGTAGCTGGTAGGCGCGCAGCAGGTGCAGACCGTCGTGAAGGTCATCATGCAGGTCGAATCCGGAGCAGTAATCCACGGCGAACCCGCTGGTGGCGAGCCACCGCAGGATCGAATCCTCCCAACCCGGGCCGCTCGGACTCGGCCTGTGCAGGCTTACCCGCCGACCACGGTCGGGTTGCTCGCTCCAGTACGGAGAGGCGCCCGCGATGCCACCCCAGGCATATGCGTGAAAGGTGGGGAACGGAATCGACACCAGTACGCGGGCATGGGTACCAGGTTCGGCCGAACGCACCACGAAGAAGACCCGGCTCTGGCCCGGCGCTCCCGGGTCCAGATCGGCGACGTACAGGCTGCTCGGCCAGGACCGCGGAACATCGAGGGTGAATCCGACCGGCCAGCCCCGGTCGGCCGCGGGATCGTCAGGGGTTGGATGTGCGTCGACATGCACGGTGACCCGGGCCATCTCGTTGCCGGTGACGAACTCGGTGACCACCAGGGTCGCATCGGTTCCACCGCCCGAGTCCTCATTGAGATGGAGATCGAGACTGCTGCCCTGAAGAACCGACGTCTTCGCGGAATACACCTGTACACCCATGATGCAAACCGTTTTCTATGTCGGGTCCGGGGTTGATCCGGGTGTGGTCGGCGGGAACGGCAGGTC
This sequence comes from Frankia sp. Cppng1_Ct_nod, assembly GCF_920656135.1. Taxonomy (NCBI): domain Bacteria; kingdom Bacillati; phylum Actinomycetota; class Actinomycetes; order Frankiales; family Frankiaceae; genus Frankia; species Frankia sp. Cppng1_Ct_nod. Next base: position 3,515 of record NZ_CAKKTK010000077.1, read on the forward strand.
GAAGGCGAAACCCTGGCTACGTAACTCCGGAATAAGAAACCGCAGCGCTGTCACTGTCTGGTCGCGAATCCCGATCACCCCGGTTTCCGGCATCTCGGCGGGCGGGCACCCGTCATGCAGGAGGATGATTCCTCCCGGCCAAAGTTGATCCCGCACCGTCCTCATGATCGATTCTATGCCCGGCCTGGACCAGTCACGCGGATCGACCGTCCATCCGAGCGGTTGCAGCCCGTATTCACGGCTGATGCGCTGTGCGGCCTCGGTCCAGATACCGTATGGTGGGCGTAGGCGTCCGACATGTGCTCCAGGAGCGGCAGTTGCTATCCTGCGGCTGGTCTCCGCGAATTCCCATTGAATCTGGCACGGATCGCATTGTGACAGGTCGGGATGCGTCATCGTGTGGTTGGCCACATCATGGCCGTCCGATATCATTCGTCGGATGAGTGAAGGATTCTCGGTAACATAAGTGCCGATCACGCAGAACGTGGCCACCACATTGTTCTCGGCGAGCGGGTCGGCTATCCGACGGGTGCGCGGTACGGGTCCGGCCCGTCGTCCCGGGCGGGTACCATGCGTGATCAGTGGATAAGTCCCTGGCTGACGCTGTGACCGGGCCCATCGGCCGCGGCCGGCACATCCTCCTCGTCGTCCGGGATGGGAAGATGGAAAGCGATTCCGATACCGTCCAGCCCGGCCGGGTAGGCGACGACGAGGTTCATCGCCTGAACCCCGAGCTGCGGATGGCGTAACCAGCGGACGCGGGGTGCCTGGCTACGGATCTCGTGGTCGGACCACCACTTTCTCATCTCGGGACAGGCGCTCTTCAATTCGGCGATCAGTTGGGCCAGCCGTCGGTCTCCCGGTCTGGCTGCCGATACCGTGCGGAGGCGGCCCACCACGTCTCGCGCTTCTTCCTCCCACATCACCAGGCGCTCGCGTGCCTCAGGCTCCATGAGTGTCCACCAGACGGTGTTGCGATGCTCGTCTGATAACTTGGCAAAGTCCGTGTACCATTCAGTAGCGGCATCGTTCCAGGCCAGCACATCGGCGATCTGGTTGGCCACGAAGACGGGGTTGGCGTTGTAGCCTTGAGCGATCTGCCAGAGCAGCGCCTCTGCAGCAGGTTCGCGTAACAGGCTGTCTTTGAGCGGTCGTTGTCCGTAGGCGAGCATGTAAATGTAGCTACGTTCTTCCTCGTCCAGCTGCAGCATCCGGGCGAGGCTGTCGAGCACCTCGTGCGAAGGGTGAATGTCACGCCCCTGCTCGAGGTAGGTGTACCAGGTCGGGCTCAGCCCGGCGAGAACAGCGACCTCCTCGCGTCTCAGGCCGGTCGTCCGCCGCCGCCTCCCTGCGGGGAGGCCGACGCTCTCGGGCTCGATACGTTCTCGACGGCTGCGCAGAAACGCGCCCAGCTCGCGACGGCGATGATCGTCGTCCGCCACGCTACACCTCACTGTCCGCCAGCTGATACTTACGTCGTAAGGGCTGACGGCTCAGTATAGTAGGCAAACCCCTTCCGGGTTGGCTTCATGTTGTCGTGAGGCGACGATGAACGTTCCTTGTTGCAACGGCAGGATGTTCGTGCAGGCAGGCCGCTTGTGGATGCCTATGCCGCATAGCTGCCGGCCCTCTCCCGAGAGACCTTGAACTCTCAAGGGAGGGCCGGCTGTCGTGTGTCGGAGGTCGGTCAGGGGGAACCGCCGTTACGTGGGGTTACGCGGTCAATACTTTTATCTGCGATTTCCCGAGTTCCGTTGGAACCAGTAGCGCTTGTGACGAGCTGACTCCTGCTCGGTTCCACAGTGACGATTCCGTCGGGATGTAGGTTACCCGACCTACCATTCGGTTCGTTGCCGGGCGAGCCTGGCAGGCGTGAGCCCACACATCGGCCGCGAACTGTTCGAGGTTGGCGCCCCGCAGCAGGCCCACGACAGGTACCTTGATCCCGAGATCCTGTTCGATTCGCGTATGCAGCTCGGCAGCCAGCAGTGAATCGAGCCCGATCTTCGTGAGCGGTCGCTTCGTGTTCGCACTGTCTGCTGACAGACCCAGTACTACGGCGACCTGCTCGACGAGGTACCGACTGACCCCTTCAAAGGACTGGGTCGGTCCTTGCGAGGTTTCTGGATTCACTGCCGCGCCGAGCTCGTCCGAGGGCTGTCGTTGCTCCGGCACGGAAACGACCGGTACCGGCCGGACTGACGGGACTGACGGGACTGACGGGACTGCGCTGACCGGGTGGACCGTCGTGTCGCGAAAGCCGCCACCGCTGGACGAGGTCCCGGTCGCGTCGCCGATCCAGTAGCGCCGGCGCTGCCAGGGATAGGTGGGCAGCGACACGAACGTACCTGTACCGCCTCGCAGTGCCGTCCAGTCGGGCTCGTATCCGAGGGTGAAGAGGGTCCCGACCGCTTCGAGTACCGTCATCCGCTCTGAGTCGTTCCTGTTCAGCGGGCAGAGCGCGGTACCGGCCGCCCCGGCCACATCGATGATCTCCGCGATCGGGTTGACCAGCATCGGATGGGGGCCCATCTCGATGAACACCGTCTCCGCGTCGTCCAGAACGGCGTGCACGGCAGAGGAGAACCGCACCGGCTCCCGGAGGTTGCGGAACCAGTAGTCGGAGTCGAACCCGATCCCGTCCGTCCGCTCGCCCGTGACCGTCGACTGGATGGGGATGTCGCCCGCTTGGGGCCGTACATCCGCCAACGTCCGCATCAGCTCATCGCGCAGTGGGTCCATCTGGGGGCTGTGCGAGGCGACGTCCACCTGAACGGGCCTGCAGAAGACCCCGCGTTCCCGCAGCGGCCTGGTAAGTCGTTCCAGCGCATCGGGAGAACCGGAGAGGACCACCGAGGAGTCGCTGTTGGTGACCGCCACGGACACCTCGCCATCAAAGCCCACGAGCATGCGCTGCGCCTCCTGCATGCTCAGCTGCACCGAGACCATGGCGCCCTGCCCGCTGACCGTGCGCAGGATCTTGCTCCGTCGGCAGATGACCGCTGCCGCGTCCGCCAGGGTGAGGGCGCCTGCGACGCAGGCAGCGGCGACTTCACCCATGCTGTGGCCGATCACGACGTCGGGTTCGAAGCCCAGCTCCCGCCACATGGCCGCAAGCCCGACCTCGACAGACCACAGAACCGGCTGGACCACGTCGATCCCGGAAAGCGACTCATCCGCCATGAGGCATTCGATCACTGACCAGCCGGTCTCGTTTCGCACGGCCGCATCGCATTCTTCGACCGCCGCACGGAAGGTCGGCGATGACTCCAGCAGCTCGCGGCCCATGCCCACCCACTGTGATCCCTGGCCGGGGAAGACAAATGCGATCTTCAGATGGTCGCCGTCCGTGTCGGGGCCGATGGACACCCCGTCGACGTTTCGCCCGTCCAGGACCGCACGAAGACGCTCGGCCATCTCGGCACGGGTCCGGCCGACAACCGCCATCCGGTGCTCGTGGTGGGTGCGGTGCATGCCGGCGTTCCAGCAGATGTCCGCCAGGGACGGCTGCTGGCCGGTGGCGTCCCCGTCAAGATGACGGAGGTACGCCCGTACCAGGTCGGGCAGGGCCGCGGGCGTGCGCGCCGACAGGGGTAGCAGCACCGGCCGGTCGTCATCGTCCTCGCTCGGGTTGCGAACACTGTTCGCGGCAGTCTGGTCGTGCGGTGCTTCGGCGAGGACGACGTGCACGTTGGTCCCGGACAGCCCGAACGCACTGACGCCGCCCAGACGTGGCCGTCCACGGTCCGGCCAGCGACGGACGGTCGTGGCGAGAACGATCGGAAGGTCGTCCCAGGGCACGGCCGGGTTGGGCTCGGCGATGTGCAGGCTGGCGGGGATGGTGCGGTGGTGCAGGCTCAACGCCACCTTGATGATCCCTACCATCCCGGCGGCACCCTCGGTGTGACCGATGTTGGACTTTGCCGATCCGAGTATGCAGGGCTGGTCGCTGGGCCGCCCTTCGCTCAGGACTTCCGCGATGGCGGTGAGTTCGATCTGATCACCCATGACCGTCCCGGTGCCGTGGGCCTCGATGTAGTCGATGTCGTGAGGCTCGACGCCCGCGTTGTGGTACGCGGTGCGCAGCATCTCGACCTGGCTCTCGACGCTTGGCGCCGTCACGGAGCCTCCGCTGCGGCCGTCGTTGGTGATACCGCTGCCGCGGATGACGGCGTAGACCCGGTCGCCGTCGGCGAGGGCGTCCTGCAGCGACTTCAGGATCACCACCGCTATGCCCTCACTACGGACGTAGCCGTCCGCGGCTGCGTCCCCGAACCGGGACCGGCCGTACCGAGAGAGCACCCCGGCCTGGGATAACGCGATCGACAGGTCCGGCGTCAACATGATGTTGACGCCGCCGGCCAGCGCGAGCGTGCTCTCACCGGAACGGATGCTCTGGCATGCCATGTGGATGGCGAGCAGGGATGAGGCGCAGGTCGCGTCCAGCGCCATGCTCGGTCCACGAAGGTCGAATGCGTAGGAGAGACGTCCCGCGGCGGTGCCGCGGCCCTCCGCTCCGATGGCACTGTGCATGTCGCAGATCCCGGCCTCGCGCAGCAGCTCGGAATACTGGGTGGACAGGTAGGCCAGGAAGACCGAGGTACGGCTGCCGGCCAGGGAGTCCCGCGTCTGCCCCGCGTCCTCGAACGCCTCCCACGACGTCTCCAGTAAGAGGCGTTGCTGAGGGTCCATCCGCGCGGCTTCCCGGGGCGAGATGTCGAAGAAGTCCGCGTCGAAGGCGTCGATGTCCTCAAGAAACCCGCCCGCGCGGCTCGCGATCCGTCCCGGGGTACCTGGGCGAGGGTCGTAGAGCGCACCGAATGAACGTTCGTCGGGGATCTGGGTCACGGTGTCGGAGCCGGTCCGCAGGACGTGCCAGAACTCGTCCGAGCCATGAGCTCCTGGAAGTCGGCAACCGATACCGACGATGGCTACCGGCTCGGGGACTGCCGAAGCTGGGCGTCCTGCGCCGTGCCGCTGTCCGGTCAGTGCTGGCTTCCGGGTCATCGCTCGGTACCTTCCTATCGTGGCCGTCGGTGGTTGCTGACCGCGGTGGCGTTTGGAAGGCCCGTATAGGGGCTCTGTTGTTCGTCACGTTGGCCTGCGCAAGCCCATGGTGTGACGAACGTAACAAGTTAACCAGACTGTAGTTTACGCTGGCATCGCGACTACCTGGTATCGGCCGCCCGTTGTGGTACTGGCATCGGCTGCCTGGTACCGGTGGCCGCTCCGATGCAGGTACTGCCAGTTCCTGGAACCGGTCTTCTGTTGCTCACAGTAATGAGATCGGACATGTGAGCGGCTCGCCTCCGGGGCGAGGAAGTGAGCCGCTCATGGGCACGGACTGCCGTGCCACATGTCGGATCGAGTGTCCTGCGAGAGATCCGCATCCGGCGCAGGGGGAGAAGAAATCGCTCCTTTCATGGCGGGAGATTCGGACATCTTCACAGCAGTGAGAAAGCTTGCGGAACTCCTTCGGCAGGTAGCTCCAGCGCATTGCGGAAGGACCCGAAAGGGCTGTCGGGCATCAGCTCGCTGACCGGCTGTGGGCCGTTTTCGGACAGGATGCCGGCCAGCGCTGTCACATATGGCGCATAGCGTGATCGCCAGCGGTGAAAGGTCGTCTTCGCCGCCAGATAGTCCCGTTCGGAAGATATCCCGGAGTCGGCCAGTCTGGCGATGGTCGTCCAGAAGGAGCGTTCCTCCCGTCCGTGCAGGCTCAGCGTCGTCCGAACCGTCGTGACCTGTAGATCCTTGGCCATTTCCTGGACAAACGCGCAGCCTGCCGCGAGCAGCGGACGCGTTGGCGGCGGCTCGATCCCTGGCGTCAGGGAATCTATCAGTGCCGCCACATCCAGGACGATCAGGGTTGCGTCCAGCCACGACAGATCGGGCAATGACGGCAATGTGAGTAACTCGGGGTAGCTTTGGTGGCTGAAACGCAGGTCCGTAATCCAGAGCTGCCAGGTGCTCAGCAACCGGTCCAGTGAATCGTGCGTTCCGTCACGCACGTAGCTGACGATGATTTTCTCGGCGTCGAGGCATGACCGTGCTTCATTGGAAAGTACCCATACGAGCCTTTCGCGCCGCTGGTAGGCGGACGCGACAGTCATGATCCGAGCCAGCGATACCCCGGAGATCAGAAACAGGCAGGTCCAGACCGCCACGGTGAAGCCGTTGGGGTCCCAACGCATACCGTCGACCTGCCCCAGTACATACGTGACAGCCCGAACGTCCGTGGGTGCGGCCCCCACCGACACGGCCAGTAGTGCCATGCCGATTACCGTGCCTGCCCCCCATATCAGTGGAGGAATGATCAGGGCGATCGGGCCGACCATCCTGAACAGCAGCATGCGCCCCTTCTCGCCAGGCAGGTGCCAGCCGATCCGCCGTGCAACCAGAGTCAGTCGCAGTACCGTCCTGGACACGAGCCGGGATGGGCGGCCGTGGGACGCGACGACTGTCTGGAGCAGGCTGCGGCCGGTCGCGGCAAGGACGACCAGCCCGGCCACGAAGGCCGTCGTCCCGGTCCCGGGGTTCAACGCCTTCTCCTTGTGGGAGGAGTCGGCATAGGGCGTGGCAGGGGCTCGGCCCTGCCTCTTGCTCTTGTCATCTCGCTCGCTCTCCTGTGGCTGTCCGTATTGACGTTCATTACGAGGGTCGCTCACGGGCGAGGACAAAGACAGAACGAGCTGATGCTGGTACTCGGAGTTCCAGATCAAACAGTGCCAGTTCGCCTGTATAGAAACTCGCGGCGAGGGCCCGGCATACCCCTGTATGAGGCAGACCGGGCCCTCGATGGTAAAGGCGGTTCAGCGCACCGCGTCAGGAGGTCAGGATCTGCCGAAGGCAGGCACCAGGCCTCCTGACGGCGGTGTACCAGGCCTCCTGGCGGCGGTGTACCAGGCCTCCTGGCGGCGGTGTACCAGGCCGCGAGGTTGATCCCTTTGATCGGAGCTGGATCAGGACGCTGGGCAGAACGGATCCGGCTGCTGCACCTGGAAGCCTGTACCGTTCGCGTTCACCTGCACGAAGTGGTTGCATCGGACCGGCTCCCGGAAGCGACCAAGGTCGAGTGCCGGGCTGATCAACCCACCGCCGTCGTAGTTGTGGACGTTGCGGAGGTTGGTGATGAACGACTCGCGGCTCGGGCAGGAGCCGGCCAGCTGCAGCCCTCGGATGGCCATGTCCGCGATCAACCACCCGTCGAGGGAAAGCTGGGAGTTGGCGGGTTGCTCCTCAGGGGCGTAATCGGCCATTGCCCGGAGGAATGCCTGATGGACCGGGAGGTTCTGTTCGAAGGGCGCTGTGATCATCGCGAGGTAGCTGCCCGCGAGCTGGGGGCCATAGCTCTGTAGAAGAGCCGGCTCGTACCCGGTTACCGAGAGGATGACCTTCAACGGCACGCCGACCTCGCGGGCGGCAGTGACAATCTTGGCAAAAAGGTCGACGCTGAGCCCCCCGGTCAGTACGTCAACCCCCTTGGCCTTCATGGCGAGTGCGACAGCCCTCAGGTCCGAACCGGTCACCGACACGGGCTCGTTGTAGGCGATCTGGATACCCGCCGCGGTCAGGCTTTGCGACTCTTTTTTTGCAAAATTAGCCGTTACCGGCACGAACTGAAGTGACAGAACCGCGGCCTTGGTGCCCCCGTGCTGCTTGACGAACTGACCCCAGCTGGGAGGCGGCTCGGTTTCGCTGAAAAACATACCGAAGGTGAACATATTGGGTAATCTGGTCCAGACGGGGTCTCCACCTACACCTGTAACCGGTACACCCGACTTGTTCAGATAGTCGGCGGACGCCTGCTCGGCGACGCTTCCCTCGAGGACGGCGAAGTCGTGTGAATTCTCGATGAGTTGGCGTGCGCCGGTCAGATTGCCCTCGGCGCTGCCTGTGTCGTCCGCTCTGTCGTAGACGAGCTTGCGCCCGTTCACCCCGCCGCGGGCGTTCTCGAGGTCCAGTCGGGCGTTCACCCCGGACCGCAGGTCGACGAACTGCTTTGCGGTTGGTCCGGTGTTGGGGCTGAGTAGCCCGAGGCGGACTTCGTTCGCGCTCACGCCGGGTGACGTACACGCCGGGCTACCACCCGCTCCCTGCGAGCCGGCGGTGGCGCATCCGGCCGCCAGGGCGAGCGCGAACACGGATAAGAGCGCACCCATGCGGCGAGGACGTAACCCCGTCTTGGGGAAGGGGTATGTCGGATATGGCAATGATCTCTCCCTTGCAATTCTTGATCGCAAGGCAACTTACCATAAAGTAAGATTTATCACTTAATGATGACTATTGGTCAATTAGAATCTGATTCTTGGTCATATATTGGTTGTTGTTGTTATTGTTTGGATAAATTATTGGCCTTTGTTGGGTTTCAGGGATTATCCAAGCCACCGCTTGGGGTCCTGGGGGATTATGTAAACGGATCTTCCTCTCGTCGGTTGGTCTCGGGTTCAGGTGGAGCCGGTGCGTTCACCGTGGGCAGTGGCCGGCACGCCGATGATCACCAGGTGGTCAGCGTTGCAGGATCCAGGACCAGACGGGCAACGTCAGCAGGGACACCGGAACACCCACGCCGACCATCATGCTGGGCAACGGGGTTGCCAGTTTGTAACGGGCCGCGATCATTGCTCCGGCGACCATCGGTGGCATCGCCGTCTCGAAAAGCGCCACCTGCACACTGTGGTCGCCGAGGGCGCCTGCCAGGGCATAGACGCCGAACACCAGTGCGGGGCCGACCACGAGTTTGACCATCAGGCCGATCGCGATCTCCCGTCGCCAGACACGTGCCGCGTCGATGCGCAACTGCAGACCGATCGAGAACAGAGCCAGCGGGGTGAGCGTCGAACCCAGGGTCGTCAGAGCCTGGGTGAGCCAGTCGGGGAAGTCCACCGGACGCAGCGCGAGGCCGGACAGCAGAGCGATCAGTGCGGGGGCCGAGAGCAGGCGTCGGACGACATCCCACGGCGTGACGCCGGCACCGGAGGCCGTCGCAGCCACGGCGATGACCACTGTCCCCACGATGACGAACGAGCCGAGCTGGTCGACGAGCAGTGCGACAGGAACCGAGCCGGCGCCGAAGAACACCGTCACCATCGGGATCCCGACGAAGGACGTGTTGGCCACGGCGGCCGTGGCGATCAGCGCGCCGACGACGTCCCTGCGCAGGTGCAGGACTCGGCCGATTCCCAGGAACATGGCGATACTGAAAGCGAACAGCAGGTAGGGCCCGGCGACGACAAGTAACAGATTGGCGGGGAACTTCACGCTGTGTAACACCCGTAACGCCAGGGCGGGCAGGGCGATGTCGAGAACCCAGACATTGATCACCTGATGGGCATTGTCCGGTACCCGCTCGCGCCGCCGGACGACAACGCCCGCGACCAGGCCGACGATCAATACCACCAATGCGGACACTTCGGTATCCTTTCAGGCAGAAGTGTCAATTTTTGACAGATGTGTCGGACAACACCGGGCTGCCGATATCCCTATCGGCGTCGCTGGATATGCTGTCCGGCGGGCAGGCGCCAGCTGCCTTCTTGAACTGCGGCCCGGCCGAGGCGGAACCGAATCGGCCGCGAGCCGTGCGTCCTGAGCAGCTCCGGAGGATCCGCCACAGTGTCCACGCTTGCCTCGACCACCCTCGCGCTCGGCCCGAGCTTCCTGGACGCGCAGCACCTCGCCAAGGCGGGTCTGATCGTCGTGATGCTGATCGCCTTCGCCGAGTCCGGCCTGCTGGTCGGCTTTTTCCTACCGGGTGACTCGCTGCTGTTCACGGTCGGGCTGCTTATCTCGAACCGCACGCTGTCCACTCCGTTGTGGGTGGCCTGCGTGCTGATCTCGATCGCCGCGATCCTCGGTGACCAGACAGGCTTCCTGTTCGGACGGAAGGTCGGGCCGACGCTCTTCCGGCGTCCGGACTCAAGGTTGTTCAAACAGGAGAACGTCGAGAAGGCCCGCGACTTCTTCGAGAAGTACGGCCCCCGCTCGGTGATCCTTGCCCGGTTCGTTCCGATCGTGCGGACGTTCACCCCGATCATCGCCGGTGTCAGCGGGATGAACTACCGGCTGTTCCTCATGTTCAACATCATCGGTGGGCTGCTGTGGGGTAGCGGGGTGACAGTGATCGGCTACTTCCTCGGAAAGGTGGACTTTGTCGCGAACAACGTCGAGGCCATCTTCATCGGGATCGTGCTGTTGTCGGTCATCCCGATCGGGTTCGAGCTGCTTCGCGCCCGGCGCCGGGCAGCCGAATCGAGGAAGGACGGCGCCCCGGGGAAAAGCAGCGTCCCGGCGGGGGACCGCCAACACGGGGGGAGTCGGTAGTCGCCCCACCGGGACGTTCTCACCCTAGCTGGCCGGAGGGCCGCACGTCCCACTTGGCACCCAAAACCCCGTAACGAAACCGGGTTCTCCCTTTGAGTGACCGGACGGATTGTCCTGGCGTTCATAAGGCCGTTTTTGGGATCTTTTCGTAGCTGGAGCCGGGTCGGGCAGCGTTGGACGCGGTGCAGCAGGACAGATGTCGTGCCCGGGTCGGCCACCCCGACCTTCACGCGGCCGACCTTCACACAAACACCCGGACTGGACTCGTCGTGGCTGGTCTGACCGAGGTACATCCGGAGTCCGCCTCGCCGTTCCCGGCTGTGTGGTCGGGCTGTGTCGTCGGGCAGTGCGGCGGCAGGATGGCGGCAGGATGGCGGCACCGCTGTAACGGCCATATGACAACAGAAAGAGGATGACTGATGTCTCTGCTCGACCGCGGGACTCCTCCGGACCCGTTCGATGTTCTCCCCGGCGCACCGCCGTTCACTGTCACAAGCGATGACATCACCGACGGGGAGGCGCTCGCCACGGAGTTCGTGCACACCAGCGCCGGGGGTAGGAACACCTCACCGCATCTGCGCTGGACGGGTTTCCCCCAGGTGACGGCGAGTTTCGCCGTCACCTGCTTCGACCCGGATGCCCCGACAGGTAGCGGTTTCTGGCACTGGACGTTGGTCGACATCCCGGCTTCGGTGACGGAACTGCCCCACGGGGTGGCAAGCGGCGATCTTTCGGGGCTGCCGGCCGGCTCGTTCCATGTCCGCAACGACTACGGGACGGCCGATTTCGGCGGCGCCGCACCGCCGGCAGGCGACCGACCACACCGTTACGTGTTCGCGGTCCATGCGGTCGACATCGGCTCGCTCGGCGTCGACCGCTCGGTCACGCCGGCCGTCGTGGGATTCAACCTGGCATTTCACACCCTTGCCCGGGGTGTCCTGCGGACCACCTATCAGCGCTGACACGTACCGGTGGGCAGGGATCGCCGGACGCGGGTAGGTTGACGGACATGCTTCGCAAGCTCGTAGTTCTCGGGGTTGTCGCGGGTGCCGGTGCGGTGGCGACCGTTGTGCGTCGCCGCCGGGGCAAGGACGAAGTCGACCTCTGGCACGAGGCCACCACCGCCATCAACCTGACCTGACCTGACCGTTGGCGTCAGTCCGATGTCGGTGACTCGACCGGATCCGGGTTCCTGATGACAGGGATGGCCGCGGGTCCGGTTCCGCACGCCTGGATCGCGGGCTGCCGTGCGTCCCACCGTGGTATGGCGGAGGTGACCGCGGCAGTCACCGACGCCCGGGCGCACCTCCCGTCGCTACTGCCCGGCTGGACGGTGGGGCACCTACTCACGCACCTCGCACGCAATGCGGACGCCAACACCGGGATGGTCACCGCGGCGTGCCAGGGCGGGATCCGGCCAATGTACCTCGGCGGGGCCACCCAGCGGGACGGTGACATAGAGGCAGGTTCGGGGCGGTCCGCCGCGGCTCTGGGCGAGGATCTACGGTCCGCGGTCGCGCGGCTTGAGGCCGCCTGGTCAACGGCTGACAAAGCAACCTGGGTCACCGGCGTGGGGCTGCGGCACGGACGTGTGCTGACCCTGGCGGACCTGGTCGTCCACCGCTGGCGTGAGGTCGAGGTCCACCTGGTTGACCTGGGGTTGGTCGACCTCGGCGGTCCCGCCTGGGACGGGCTGGCCGCGGACTATGTGGACGCCGAATGGGAGTTGACCCTGCGCGACCTCGGGCCTCGGCTGCCTGAGAGGACCACCGTGGTGCTCGCGCCCGGGGACCGTCCGTCACGCGCCTTCGGCGCCGGCGCTGAAACCGGTGCCGGGGATGAACGGATCGTGATTGAGGCGCCGGTGGGCCGCATCCTGCAGTGGCTTACCGGCCGTGGTGGCGAGGAGTCCTGGCCGGATCTGCGCCCCTGGTTCTGAGGGGCAAGTCCGTCACTGGTGGTGTTGTGGTTGAGTTCTCTTTGACATCCCTTGGGTTGCGTTACCGTTTGTGTCTGCTTTGTGGACGAAGTGTCTCGCGACTTTGGCTGTCGGACGGGGACGTACGGGATCCGCCCGTGCGTTTGGAAGCTGGCTCCGGGAGTGACGGGAACGGATGACAGGTGACAGCGGCGCGCGCACCGGAAGATCACGAAGTTTTGTCGGCTCTGTCGAGCCCGACGACGGAGCTCCCCGGCCTCGCGAGGTCGCAGTCAGCGCCGGACTGGGCGGATTCGCGGCCGTAGTGCTGCTGGTTGTCTCGGTGGTCGTTCCTGGAAGCGGGCGGCATGAGGCTACATCGGTCCGTCCGATCACGCAAGGTGATGGTCCGGTGGAGGTTGTGCCGATCTCGCCGGGTGCCGTGGCCTCCCCCGAGCTCGACGAGCCGGACCCGGCATCCGCAGCTCCGACACGGTTGATGATCCCCCTGGGAGGAAACGCGGCGTCGAGGGCTGCCGGTGCCCCGTTTGCGGCCCGGGCGGTCGTACCGACGACCGAGCCGGCCAGTGCCGCTGCGCGGGACGGCGAGTCTGTGGAGGTAGGGGCATCGGTAGGGGCCGGGGCACCGGTGGCCGCCGGGATCTCGATGGAGGCTGGAGCGTCGGTGCCGGCTGCGGTACCCACTCCGGTCGCATCGCCTTCGGTCGCACCGGAGCCCGCCTCGACGGCTGGCGCGGCCGAACTGACGAACGCGACCGCATCCTCCAGTCCGGCTTCGCCGCAACCCGGGCCGACCCCCTCCTGTCGGGATGATTCGGGTCTTTTCGGATCTCTGCTGCGTTCCCTGGGCTTCGGGACCTGCAGCACCTGACAGGTCCCCGCGTTCCCCGGGCCGGTACCGGCCCGGGGGCGCCCGCGTGTCGTACTCTTGGTCTGGGTTCCCTACGGGGGCGTAGCTCAATTGGCAGAGCACTGCCTTTGCAAGGCAGGGGTTAGGGGTTCAAGTCCCCTCGTCTCCACAGGCGCTTTGGCCGATCGTTGACCTTCATCGGTCATCGTCAGTCAGCGGATCGTCAGCAGGGTCCGTCAGCGGGGTCCGTCAGCGCCACCCGAAGCCGATCGTGGTAGTCCTTCGGCCGATGGGTGTAGCGGTTCAAGATCGTACTCGCACGCTCATGCCCGAGCGTGGCCACCGGGAGAATGTAGCCAACCATGTAGCCAAAATGCGCTACCTGCGGCTATCTGCGGCGATCGGGACCGCGGGGATTGCGGCCCGCGGGAGGGGTTGTTCAGCCCAGATGGTCTTGCCGGTAAGGGTCTGGCGGGTGCCCCATCGTTGGGTGAGCTGGGCGACGAGGAGCAGTCCGCGGCCACCCTCGTCGAAGATGCGGGCCTGGCGCAGGTGGGGTGCGGTGCTGCTGGCATCCGAGACCTCGCAGATGAGGGTGTTGTCCTGGATCAGTCGCAGCTGGATGGGGTCACCGCCGTAACGGATGGCATTGGTGACCAGTTCGCTTGACCCAGGACATCTACCGCAGCACCGTGATCCCCGGTCGCCACGGGTTGCGCTGCCCTGACTTCGCCGGCGTTCGGGTACGGGAAAAGGAACTGGACACCGTCGCCTGGCTGTACCTGCCCGGCCGTGCCCCGCCGGCCGTGCCCCGCCGGCCGTGCCCCGCCGGCCATGCCCCGCCGACCGTGGACGATCCGCTCGTTGCACGGCCCGACGATGCTGGACCTGTCCTGCCAACTCGTGGTGTTGCTCGCCGGTGAGACCGGAGCCGGAGAGATCACCGGCGACGGTGTACTCGGCATCAGCCGGGCTTTCCTGATAGCCGGCGCGACATCGCCGGAGGCTGGCGATGAGGGCGCCGGCGCAGGTCATGCAGGTTCGGCCCCGACTGTCGTGACTGACCGCGACGGTCGTCCGGCGGCGATACGTGCCAGGACGGGGAGTGCTGCCAGTACACCTGGGCGGGCCGCGGTCACCCCGGGCGCGTGCGGCGGTATCCGTACCCGTAGTGCCGCCGGCAGGGAACGGAACTCCAGCGGAGGCGTCAGTTGCAGCGCCTCCCCGTCGACGCCGACGCTCACCGGACCGGACGAGTCCACCCGCAGGGCCTGCGAGGTCCACTGACGGAACCCGTGGAACCGGTGCAGTGCTCCGACCGACTCGAGCGCCACCAGTGCCGGCACGTCGCGGGCGCGGTCGACGCGCACGGCGACGACGCCGAGCTCTCCGGCGTCGAGCCTCGGTCGGGTACCGAGCGCGTTGAGGCTACGCAGGTGGTAGGCGTTGTTCGACACGAGCAGCACGTCGGCGGTTGGCTCCGGGGTGCCGTCCGGGCCGATGAAGCGCAGGTCTGGTGGTGTGCCGGTCGGGCCGAGCAGACCGGGCAGCATGTCGGTGACCGTGCCGAGTTTGGCGTCACGATATGCGTCGGACCGCACGATCTCGGCGTAGATGCCCAGCGAGGCGTTGTTGACGAACACCCGGTCACCGATCTGACCAAGATCTATACACCGTTCCACGGCGCCGCCGAAAGCGTCCAGAGCGCCGGCGACGTCGCCGCGGTCGAGGCCCAGGTCGACAGCGAAGTGATTGCGGGTGCCGGCCGGGACGCAGACGAAGGCGACGTCGTGCCGACGGGCCACATCGGCGACGAGGGCCTGCGACCCGTCGCCGCCGGCCATGCCGATCACGTCGGCTCCGTCGGTGACCGCGTTTTCGGCAAGCGTGCGCAGGTCATGGCCGGGCGTGAGTGTCATGGTGACCACGCCACGTCGTTGCGCCTCATCGATGAGGTGGTGTCGTCCCGCTGCGCCACCTCCCGAGCGGGGGTTGACGATGAGTACACCGTGCCGGGCCGGCGGGACCTGGATCCCCGATGGACGGTGCCGCCCGAAGGCGGCACGCGCCCCGAGACCGGAGGCGACGACCAGGGCGATTACAACGATCATCGTTGTGATTCCGGCAGCGGTGAGGAACAGCACCAGCGCGATGAGGGCAACAGCCGCGACGGCGGTTGCCAGCAGGCGGCGCACGCCCCGATTGACCAGCGCAAGCCACGTGGCCAGTACGGTGACCACCAGTGTGGGGATACAGACCAGTAGGACTACCGGATCGTCCACCAGACCCGCGATCCCGACAGCCATGGCGGCAGCGAAGCACAACAACGCCGCAGTCGCGGCGGCCCGCCGCGCGGGTGACGGTCGGGCGTCCGAGGAAACATGGTCGGCCATACCGGCTCCGTCGCAACTGGCAGCCGCCAACAGGGCGGCCGGATGGGATTGTCTCTACACCGGTCGAGCATGGCGGTTGCCGACAAGTCAGGGCTCACCCATACCGCATGACATGCGTTGCGTGATCTACAGGGTCATCTCGGACGCTTTTCCACGAACGGGCCAGCCGTTCGTGGGCATCGGGTTCATGACGTCGCACGCACTCCAGGGACGCCGCGCAGTCGGGGGACGGCACCGACCCGTTGGGGATTCCATCCCAGCTCCGAGTACATCTCATTGTCCTGCCACCTGGCGAGCGCCTCCCGGTCGAGATCGGTGAGAGACTCCGGCAGGGCGTCCACGTGATGCCACTGGACACGGCTTACCCGAAGGTCTCGGCCGGGCGTCGGCATCCCACGCCAGTGCGTCAACCGGAAGAACAGTCCCAGCCGTTCGTCGGTACCGTTGAACCGATGGTGTGCCACATGCGCCAGCCACACGTGCGCCGGCATAGTCATCACCGACACCGTCTCGTCGGCGACCCGGAGCACAGCTTCGATCGACGGTTCACCACCGTTCAGCTCACCCCATGGCAGCCGCCATGTCGAGTCCGGGTCGGTGGAACGGACCATCAGAACCGATCCGTCCGCGCGCCACATCAGTATATGAACGTCGATGGGCAGCCCTGTCCCGCGGTTGGAGCCGTTGATCGTCATCGCCGGACCCCGCTGGGGATGACGTCGTCCCCAGCGGGCGGGCATGTGCCGTGGGCTGTCATCACGGCCTCCCGGAATCTCACTTGTGCGACGCGAACGAACGTGCATCCACATCATGGCGTTCGTGGCGTGCAAATGCAACGATCGGGTGCACGTGCAGCGGGGCTTGGGAGTTGCCGGCACCGGAAGATCGGATGGCATACTGTTGGGTTGACCGATGCCAAGGGGGCGGGGCGTGACCACAGTTGAGTCGGGTGGTGGTCCGACTGTGCGTCGGATTCTCCTCGGCTCCCAGCTCCGTCGGCTTCGCGAGGACAAGGGTATAAGCCGGGAAGACGCCGGTTACCACATCCGCGCTTCCGAGTCGAAGATCAGCCGCCTTGAGTTGGGGCGGGTCGGCTTCAAGGAACGCGACGTGGCCGACCTGCTGACCCTCTACGGCGTCACGGACGAAACCGAACGCGCGCCGCTGTTAGCCCTGGTCCGGGAGGCCAACAAACCGGGTTGGTGGCACAACTACACTGACGTCCTGCCTGGTTGGTTCCAGCCGTACGTCGGGCTGGAGGAAGCGGCGACGCTGATCCGAACCTACGAGGTTCAGTTCATCCCGGGCCTGCTCCAGACCGAGGAGTACGCCCGCGCCGTAATAGCTCAAGGTCACCAAAATGTGTCACCTGATCTCATCGAGCGCCGCGTCAGCGTACGGCTGAACCGCCAGAAGCTCCTTGCCCGGCCGGAGCCTCCCCGGCTGTGGGTGGTGGTGGACGAGGCCGTGCTACGACGTCCGATCGGCGGACCCAAGGTGATGCGCGCCCAGCTGGAGCAGCTCATCACCCTCGCGGAACAGCCGAACGTCAGCCTCCAGATGATGCCTTTCCACTTCGGCGGCCATGCCGCCGAAGGTGGCGCGTTCACCGTTCTGCGGTTTCCCGAGGCGGACCTGCCGGACGTGGTCTACCTCGAGCAGCTCGGTAGTGCGGTCTACCTGGACAAGCGGGAGGACGTGGATCGCTACATGGAGGCGATGAACCGTCTCTGCGTTGACAGCCTGTCTCCGGCCGGCACCGTCGGCGCACTCAATAAGATCATCGGCGAGTTTTAGCCGGACCAGGTTCCCGCACCATCGCCTTGCGATACTGCGGGAACCTGGTGTTCGGTGACGCAGGCTATTTGATGATGTCGTCGAAGTCGCCATCCTTGATACCGAGTATGAGCGCTTCGATCTCGGCGTGTGTGTAGACCAGCGCGGGGCCGTTCGGATACCTGGAGTTGCGGACCGCGAAAGCGTCCGATGACAGCCTGGCCATCTCCACGCAGTTTCCCATCGAATTGCTGTGCCGGCTTTTCTGCCATCTGACCCGTGGTAGGGCGGCGGCGGACATGCCGTTGTGGATCTCGTCCAAGTGGGTCTCCTGGAGCAGGAGCGTTGATGGGTGCACATGCACGTTACTTCAGCGCAGGATACAGCACAGCCATCCGCACGTGCATCTGCATGCGGGACGTCCATCGGCAGGCCGGCTCGGGGACGTGTCCACCCCGGACCGGCCTGCCGCGACATCGGCGATCCCACACCAACAGGGAGATCAATGGAGATCAGCGGTGAGCGGATCTGTCCATGCCGGCAAGGCTGACCTCACGGCCGAACCGGCTACGGGCCTCCGGTTGGTCCAGTCGCCGGTTGAGATCAACGGCCGCATTGATCATTGCCAGGTGAGTGAACGCCTGCGGGAAGTTGCCGAGCTGTTCACCGGTGAGCCCGATCTCCTCGGAATAAAGGCCGAGATGGTTGGCGTAGGTGTGCATCTTCTCGAAGACCAGCTGGGCTTCCTCAA
>NZ_CAKKTK010000078.1:0-20967 GCF_920656135.1 Frankia sp. Cppng1_Ct_nod
GCCGTCACCGGAGGCTCCGGGTTCATCGGGGCCCATGTTGTGGACAGGCTCCTGGACGCGGGCAATGACGTGATCTCGCTGGACCTGCAGGCACAGAAGGCGGACCCTCGAGCCGATCATCGGGCGCTCGATGTCTTGGATCTTCCGTCCGTTATCAGCGCTTTTGCCGGCTGTGACATGGTTTTTCACCTCGCGGGTATGTCCAACGTCGATCATGCATATGCCGACCCGATCCGAACCGTGCGCCTCAACGTCGAGAGCACGGCGAACGTGTGCGAGGCCGCACGCGTCACCGGTGTACGCCGGGTGCTGTTCGCCAGCACGGTCTGGGTGTACGGCGCGGCCGTGGGCGATCTGGACGATCCGAGTCCGCTCACCGAGGACGCCGAGTTCGCGCTGGACCGCGCCGGCCACGTCTACACCTCGACCAAGATTGCCGCCGAGCTGCTGCTGCACAGCTACCAACAGACTTACGGCCTGGACTTCACGATCCTGCGGTACGGGATCCCTTACGGTCCTGGTATGCGCGACGAGCTGGTCCTGGCCCGTTTCCTCCGGAAGGCGCTCGACGGCCAGCCTCTCACGGTCGCGGGCGATGGCCAGCAGTTCCGTAACTACGTCTTCGTCCGTGATCTTGCGGATGCGCACGTGCTCGCCCTGGGCGACGCCGCGCGCAACGCGACGATCGCGCTCGAGGGCGACGAGCGGGTCAGCGTGCTGGCGATGGCCGAAGCGGTTCGTGACCATTGTCCGGGCGTCAAGATCGATCATGTGCCGGCCCGGCCGGGCGACTTCCGCGGCCGGCCGGTCTCGAACGCGCAAGCCGAGGTTCTGCTGGGCTGGCGGCCCACCACCGGCTTTACCGACGGGGTCCGGCAGTATGTCGAGTGGTATCTGGCAAACCGGCAGGCAACACCCGAGCATGCGGTGTCGGTGAAGTCCCGTCATGCCGACGGGGTCGGCGTACCGGCGTCCTCCGAGTAGAGCATGACCGCGGATGACACGGACGGGTCGCCCGACTTCCCGGCGGGCCGGTCGGGAAGCCCCCCGGGGCGCCGGGCGCTGCTGCTGTCGGGCTCGCTGGGGATGGGCCACGACGTCATGGCGCAGGCATGCGCGCATTCGTTGGCCAAGCGTGGGTTTTCCACCGACACGTTGGATTCCCTGCGCATGATGGGTGGCCGCGCCGGGTCGCTGGGCGAGACCGTGTTCCGGGGGATGCTGGCTGTTCCCGGCCTCTACGACGCGGTGCACTTCTCCCAGATGCGTCCTGGTGGACCGCTGTCCCGGGCGATCGAGGCGGCCTCGTGCCGGTTCCTCGTCCCGAAACTGCGCCTGCGCCTGAGCGAGCAGCCCGTGGAGCTGCTGCTGTCGATCTTTGCAACCGGGGCCGCCGCGGCGAGCCGGATCAAGGCCGAGTATCCGGCCATGGTCACGGCGGTGTTCTGCACGGATGTGTGCGTCCACCGGCTGTGGGTGCACCACAACACCGACTTGTACCTGGTCACTTCGGCCACGGCGGCAAGGTTCGTCCGCCGGTTCCACCCCCAGGCCCGGATCGAAGTGGTGCCGACGCCGGTACGCCAGCCCTTCTACGACCCACCGACGCAGGAGGCGGCCCGTGAGGATCTTGGGATCCCCGCGGATGCGCGGTGCGTGTTGCTGATGTCAGGCTCGTGGGGTCTCGGGCCGCTGGTCGACGGCGCTCGTGCGCTGGCGGAGTCCGGGGTGTGGGTGCTTGCGGTCGCCGGGCGGAACGAGTCGCTGGCTACCCGGCTGCGCAGGCTGGCGAACACCCAGCCGCGGGTCATCCCGTTCGGTTTCACGAACCGTATTCCCGAACTGATGGCAGCAAGTGACCTGGTTATCACTTCTTCTGGTGACACCTGCAGTGAGGCTCGGGTGATCGGCCGCGATCTCCTGCTGCTGGACGTCGTTCCCGGGCACGGCCGGGACAATCTGCAACTCGAACTCGACCGTGGACGAGCGGATGTCACCTCGGCCCAGCCCGAGTCCCTGCGGCGCTCCGCCCTTGCCTCGCTGGACCGGATCAAGCCACCATCGGTGCGGGTTGTCGGAACACCGGATGCCTGGGAGCAGGCGTTCGGTGCCGCGCTCAGCCAGGTCGAGCTAGATAATGGCTGGTAGGGCCATGGGACACGGGTGAGCGATGCTCTCGTCGTCGGCGTCCCGGTCGCGGCTGTTTCAGCGGCGCTTTATGGGATGGCTCCTCTCATCCAGGCTGTGGCGGCACGGCAGGCTCCGCCGGGTGGCGGGTTGGGGCTGGGGCTGTTGCTACGCCTGGCGCTGCGTCCGCTGTGGCTGCTCGGGCTCGCGGTCGAGGCCGGGTCGTTCCTGCTGGAGGTGCTTGCGCTGTCGGTGGCGCCGGTGGCTCTTGTCGCGCCGTTGATGGCGGGCGACATGGTGGTGTTCGCGTTGCTCGCCCGGCGGTTCCTCCACGAGCGGATCAGCCGGGTCGGCTGGCGCGCAATGGCGTCCATGGCCGCGGGGATCGGCCTGCTGACCCTCGCTTTCAGCCGTAACGCCGAGGTCGGTAGCCGGGCAAGCGATCGTGACATGGGGCTGTTCCTGGTCTGTGGGTTGGTATTCGCGGGTGTCGGAGCGTGGCTCGCGAACCGGGCGGGGCGCGGCGAGCGGGTCGTGCGGGCGGCCCTGCTGTTCGGCATGTCCGCCGGGGCCTGCTACGCGATCGCGACCCTGGCAACCCGCCAGCTCGGCCTCTACCTAAATGATCATGAGTTGACCAGTCTGCTGGTCACGCCGACCCCGTACGTCCTGATTCTGTTCTCGGTACTTGCCCTGGGGCTGGAACAGCGGGGTCTACAGGGGCCGGCGGCGGTGATCGCGTTCCCGGTAA
Organism: Frankia sp. Cppng1_Ct_nod; assembly: GCF_920656135.1. Classification (NCBI taxonomy): domain Bacteria; kingdom Bacillati; phylum Actinomycetota; class Actinomycetes; order Frankiales; family Frankiaceae; genus Frankia; species Frankia sp. Cppng1_Ct_nod. The sequence goes on from NZ_CAKKTK010000078.1 coordinate 2,879, forward strand.
CCAGCGGGGTCTCGGCTTTTCTGCCTGTGACGCTCGGGTTGACCCTTTTTGACGAGTCCGCACCCCAGGGATTCGAGATGGTGGCGTTCGTCGTCTCGCTGGCGCTGGTCGCAGCCGGGATCTTTGGCCTCGGACGTGACCGGGCAGCCGGCGTCGTCCAGAAGGTGGAGCCGGTCTGAGACTCGCTCGCGTCGGGCCCGTCCACAGGCTCCGAGCCGGCCGGCCGCGGGTTGCCGTGGGCGACCATTGGGTAGGTAGCTGACACGGATCCTTCACGAGGCGGATCTCGAAACGGGGAGAAAACGGTGGCCGGCGATCATAATGATCTACTTATGGTCCGCCTCGAACCGGATTGCCCGAGGTGGACCGTGCGGACACCGGCCATCGGATGCCGTACCGAAAACTCGTTGTCCTCAACCCATTGTATAAGTGGATTATCCGGGTATGGTTGTGAGTGACGGGCGCATTGTCCAGAACGTGATGTAACGAAGCGCCGGGTAATGGGACGCTGGGTAGCAGCCGTAAGATGTGCGGGGTGGTGTGACGTGTATTCAGACGGCATGGGTGACCCGTACCAGGTCGTGTCGGTGACGCTTCCCGCGGACTTGGTCGAACATCTTGTCCGCAGGGTCGGAGCCCATGGGCTCTCCGCGTACATTACCCAGGCTTTGGTGCGCCAGGAGCCGATGGCGTCGCTTGTTGAGTTCCATCATATGACGGCTGCGGCGCTTGGGCTGCTGACCGAACCCATTGAGCCCTCGCGGCCCGGCCTTTACAGTCCCGAGACGGTGCGTTGACCTTACTATCCATCGACAGGACAAACATCTTGGCCGATGGTTGCATCCTGGACGCTCTTGACGATGGTACATGTGCGGCCGTTGTCTCTTTGTGTTTCCCTGGACTTTTTCCGCCTGCCTAATAGGCTCGGGTGGATGTCGCGTGGGATCCTCTTATGTCGGCCGGAGCATCGCGGGGTGCAGCAGCGCGGCCGTTCCCCGATGAAACAGCTCTGCCGGCCGGCCGCTGTCCTGTCTGGTTGTCCGTCCCGTCCGGATCAGGAAGCCCGGGGTGCCCGTCACCTTGCGGTGGAAGTTGCGGGGGTCGAGCCGTACCCCCCACACCGTTTCGTAGACCCGGCGAAGCTGGGCCACGGTGAACTCGGCTGGGCAGAAAGCTGTTGCGAGCGGAGTGTATTCGATCTTTGCGCGGGCTCGTTCAACACCGTCGGCCAGGATGCGTCCATGGTCGAACGCAAGCGCCTTGTCGTCTGCGAGCAGGTCGGTCACCGGGGTCCACCGGGACGCCGCAGCGTCCGTCCCGGCAACCGGCATCGGCAGGTCGGGGGCGAGGGCGAGATAGGCGACAGTGATCACTCGTGTCCGTGGATCACGGTCGGGTGTTCCGTAGGTGGCGAGTTGTTCAAGATGTCCGGGCAGGTGGGTGAGACCGGTTTCCTCGGCGAGTTCGCGCCTGGCTGCGGTCTCCAGGTCCTCGCCGGGGCGGACGAAGCCTCCAGGTAGGGCCCACTGGCCGCGGAAGGGCTCGATGCCGCGCTCGACGACAAGCACACACAGCTCGTCCTGGCGGACTGTGAGGATGCTCAGGTCTACCGTGATCGCGAACAGTGAGTAGTAAGACTGATGGCTTTCGGTAGTCACCCGTCGAGCCTATCTCGTCAGATTGACGAAAACCTCCCCGCCTGGTTATCGTCGATTCGACGATAACCAGGCTCAAGGTCGGGAGAGCACGTTGGCCGACATATCGAAGGTGCTGTTCCTGCGCCACCTGCGCGGCACGCCCACCGCGCACATCCGCCACCTGCGCGGTGGGCGGGTGGTCCATGACGGGATCGGCCTCACGTTCTGGTACCGGCCCCGAACCGCGGTGATCAGCGAGATCCCGCTGGACGACCGGGAACTGCCGTTGCTGTTCCACGCGCGGACCCGGGACTTCCAGGACATCGCGGTGCAGGCAACCGTCACGTTCCGGATCGCTGACCCCGCCGTTGCGTCCAACCGTCTCGACTTCGGCGTCGACCCGGAGAAGGGCACCTGGCGAACCTCTCCGCTTGACCAGCTGGCGGGTCTGATCACCGAGACCGCTCAGCAGCATGCCTTCGATCTTCTCGCTCAGACGGCCTTGACCGACGCGTTGGTCAGCGGCGTCCCCGCGGTACGTGCACGGATTCACGAGGGTCTTGTAGGTGATCAGAGGCTCGCCGAGACCGGGATCGCGGTCGTCGGCGTCAGGGTTGTTGCGGTCCGGCCCGAAGCCGACATGGAGAAGGCGTTGCGGACGCCCGTCCGCGAGCAGGTCCAGACCGAGGCCGACCGGGCGACCTACAGCCGGCGAGTGGTCTCCGTCGAGCAGGAACGCCGCATCGCCGAGAACGAGATGCAGAACCAGATCGAACTGGCCCGCCGCGAAGAACAGCTCGTCACCCAACGTGGTGCCAACGACCGCCTGCGTGCCTCTCAGAAGGCGGCGGCGGAGCGTATCGCGGTCCAGGCCCAGGCCGAGGGCACCCGGGTCTCGGCGTCGGCAAGGGCTGAGGCAACCCGGTTGATCGGAGCGGCGGAAGGCGAGGCGGAGACTGCTCGCGTGGCGGCGCTGCGCGATCTTGACCGTTCGGCAGTGATCGCACTGGCGGTTCGGGACCTTGCGGGGAACCTGCCGGAGATCAACACGTTGGCCATCACCCCGGATCTGGTCACCACGTTGCTTGCCAGGCTCGCCGGTACCGGCGGCCTGGCGCCGGCATTGTCACGGGCTCCGGCCGTGCCGGGCGGGCGCTCCGAATCGGTGGACGAAGGGAGCTGATGATGGCACTCGCACCCAGAGCGGTCGTCGTTCATCGCCGCACCGAGTACTCCGAACTGCTGGACAGACACGGGACCCGGGGCCAGGCCGCGTTCTTTCTCGCCAGTAGGGACCGGGACCTGATCGAGGTGGAGGCACGGCATCGCATCCACCTGGAAGCCCGTCGGATGGTCTCGGCCGCCATCCCTGACGACTGGCGGCGCGGCGAGGTCGAACGCCATGACCTTGACCGGTTTGTGTTCGCACCGGACGACATCATCATCTGTGTCGGTCAGGACGGCCTGGTCGCAAACGTGGCAAAATACCTCGCGGCACAGCCGGTGATCGGAGTCGACCCCGAGCCTGGACGCAACCCCGGAGTGCTGGTCCGGCATCGTCCGCGAGACGTCCGCGGACTGCTGCGGCAGGCGGTGACCGGCCGGGTCCACATCGCCCGCCGAGGCGGCTTCAGCCCGGACGCGGATGGCATGGCCGGCGCGGATGGCATGGTCAGACAGCTGACCATGGTGGACGCCGCCCTTGACGACGGCCAGCGGCTGGTAGCCCTGAACGAACTCTATGTCGGGGATGTCGGCCACCAGACCGCTCGCTATGTGCTGCGGGCTCCAAGCCATGACGGCCAGACCACGGAGCGGCAGGCATCCTCGGGGCTGCTGGTCGGGACCGGGACCGGTTCAACCGGCTGGTGCCGGTCGGTGTGGCAGGAACGGCGCAGCGGTCTCGGACTGCCGGCGCCGGAGACCGAAGCGCTGGCCTGGTTCGTCCGCGAGGCGTGGCCATCACCAGCGACCGGAACGAGTTGCACCGAGGGAATGATCACTGGTTCGGCGCGGCTGGAGTTGCTGGCCGAATCCGAGCGGATGGTCGTCTTCGGCGACGGCATCGAGACCGACACGTTGAGCCTGTCATGGGGCCAGCGCCTGTCCGTGGGAATCAGCGACCGGCACCTGCACCTGATCTAGGGCCGGGGCCGGGATTTCCCGCGGTCATAGGTCGGTGGTCATGGTCGGAACCGCTCCATCGCCCTGCGGACACGGGAATTTGCCTGCGCAAAACTGATCTTTCCGTCGACGTACGCCGCGAGAGCGCTGCGACGTACCCGCTCGGCGCGGGGGTCCTCCATCGGGGTGTTGAGCAGGTTCGTCGTGGCAGTAGCCACGCTGATCACCTCCCGTTGTGCGGGAACAGAACGACGAGGAGTCCGCCTGGATACGGCAGGCGGTGACGGATCAGAAGAAGCGGTTCACGGGCCTTCCAGGGATGATCGTCCGGCCCGCGAGGTAACGATCTACTACGTTCCGCCGGGGCGCGATCGCGGCCGCTGGTCGGATCCGAAGCTCGGATGCAGAGGCAGCCCGGTACGCCGCGACTCCAGGGCCGCTGCCCAGGTGATGGCGTTCATGACGGCTGCGCTCCCTACGGTGACGGCAGGCTTGGATACCCGTACAGCGTGATCGAGCTATGCAGGTCCAACGTTCACCGGAAGGTGGATGTTGGAAGAACTACAACCCGAGCTGACCTCTACAAGGGTGCGCCGCCGCGGGCCCGATCGCAAGGCCTTTTTCCATCGGGTCGCTGCTTGTGTTCAAAGGGTGATCGGGATCTGTCGCGCACGGCGGCCCGGCCGCTCCTGGAACGACCGGCGCCGCAACTGGCGCCTGGGGCCAGCCCAAGGTCATCCGGTGACAGGGTGTGGATGGCGATCCGGTCGGGTGTCACCCGACCCCGACCGGATCAGTCGTTATCCAACGCTATGGTACGGAAAACCAGTATTCGTTCCGGAAGCCGTTGTCGGGGTGCACTGTGTGATTGTCACCTGCTCTGGTCAGGTTCGATCGAACTCGCCGTCCCGGGCGCCCGCGAGGAAGGCGTCCCATTCGCCGTCAGTGAAGGCCAGCACCGGCCCGGACGGGTTTTTCGAGTCCCGGACTACGACGCCTCCGTCGACATCCGCAACCTCGACGCACATGCCGCCCGCGCCGTTGCTGTAGCTGCTCTTACGCCAGTTCATAGTATTGGAATCGATCTTCGGTATGGTTATCGTGATGTTTTCAGTCATTTCATTTCCTCCGTTACTCTGGCTATCATTTCAAGGGACTGGTCGGGGCGGAGCGCAGCGGCCAGAAGGTAGTCGGTCTTCAGCCTGTAGTGCCGAATTTCCGCTGCCCTTTCAAGGTAAAGGCTTCCGGTGGCCTCCTCGATGTAGACCACATCGTGGTCTGTCGGGTCCGGAAAGCCGAGGATCGCGAAGGTGCTGCCCATTCCCGCATGCGCGCCCGCTGTGAAGGGCACGATCTGGAGCGTGACGTTGGGTAGTTCCGCTCGCTTGGCGAGATGCTCAAGCTGGGATCGCATCACGGTCGGGCCGCCGACCGGGCGGTGTAAAACCGCCTCGTCGAGGACGACCCACAGCCGGGGCGGGTTGTCTCCGGTGAGGCGGCTCTGCCGGTCGAGACGCAATGCGACCTTGCGTTCCACCTCCACTTCCGCGATCTCCGGGTTGTCGGCACGGATCACGTGCCGGGCGTATTCGGCCGTCTGTAACAGGCCATGGACGAGCTGTGCCTCGTAGACGCTTATCGAGGACGCATCCCCCTCGAGCCCGATGTAGATCTCGAACCATGGGGGGACCACGTCGTGGTAGGTGTGCCACCAGCCGCGCCTGCGGGATTCGCGCGCCAGTGCAAGGAACGCCTCCCGCTCGGTCTCGTCGGTCACGCCATAGAGCCCCAGCAGGTCATGGACGTCACGGGTTCGGACCGGCACCCGTCCGTTCTCCATTCTGCTGATCTTCGATACGGAGCAGCGGAGGAGCTCACACGCCTGTTCGACGGATATGTCAGCTGCCTCGCGGAGTCGACGGAGTTCGGCGCCAAGGCGTCGTCGCCGGACTGTCGGACCGCCGTTGGTACCCATCGCTCCTCCTCGCGGTAGCGGGTCATTACATTCTGACATCGCCCCATCACTCTCCCTTCAGGGGGTAAGCGTTCGGTAGTCATACCCTTACAGAAGCTGTTGCGGAAGCTGTCGGCCTGGTCCCGCTTTTCTCGTTGACGCTTACCCTGGGTAGTTGTTTTGTGGTGGGTGGTAGATTGATCTTGTTGGTGTGGCAGAGAAAGGTCGGGTGCCCGCATCCGTGAGCGGACCGCTGATTCGAGGTACCATGGTGGAGTTCTGAGCTTCCATGGTGGAAGAAGGCTCGATGGCGTTGAACATCAAGAACGACGAAACGCAGCGGCTCAGTCGCGAGCTCGCTGAACTGACCGGGGAGAGCATCACCACCGCCGTGACCGTGGCCGTCCGTGAGCGTCTTGAGCGGATGCGTGCTGGTCGTGAGGATGCGGAGCAACAAGTCGCCCGCGTCGTGGCTATCGGCCGTCAGATAGCAGCCGCTGTGTCCGCTTCCGACCTGGGCATCGATGATCTTTATGACGAACGTGGGCTGCCTGCGTGATCGTCGATTCCTCGGCGCTTGTCGCCATCGTCCGGGCCGAACCTGACGCACATCGTTATGCTGCCGCGCTCGTCTCGGCGAACCGGCCTGCGATGTCGGCCGTCAACTACGTGGAGGCCGCCGTCGTCGTCGACGCGGTTCGTGACCCGGTCGCGAGCCGCAGGTTCGACGAGCTCATCATGGTAGCTGGCATAGACGTGGTCGCAGTCACCGCAGAGCAGGCCACCCTTGCTCGGCAGGCCTACCGTGATTTCGGTCGGGGCAGCGGCAGCCCCGCCCGGTTGAACTTCGGCGACTGCTTCGCCTACGCGCTGGCGGCGCAGAGGCGGGAGCCGCTGCTGTTCAAGGGCGCGGACTTCACTCACACCGACCTGGTCGCAGTGGACCTCCCCAGCCAGTAGTCCCCACGGCGCCGGATGCCGAAGTCGCGCATGACACAACATCATCCATCACGGCAACATCGTGACCCGCGACCGCACGACACGGCCACATCCGGCCCGCCGTGCCCGCCGGGACCCCGCGCGGGAGCTCGTTGGCTTGCAGAAACGATCAGGGTGAGCGTGAGCTCGGAGCGGGCAGCGGGGGCTTGAGAGCCGTCGGCGGCATCACCGCCGGGAGCACGGGCGGGGAGATACCGATCTAGGTGAGCGCGTCGGGGTTAGAAGTTCTGCCGGGGGTCTGTCTGCGCGCGGCTGGTCAGCACGGCCGCGAAGAATAGCTGGAGGGAGCACTGTGTGAAGGCATGCCAGCGGGTCCTCCGGGACCGGCTACGGTGTTCGGCGTGGGACTGCACCTGAGTCAGATCGACGAGGCGGACGAACTGCTGACCAACGACCCGTTGGCACTGCTGATCGGGATGGTCCTCGACCAGCGAGGTTCGGAAAGAACGAACATGGCGCCGACAACCAGCGCTGACTATGACGGCCATGGCTCGCCGGCCTTCTCTTGAGGTGAAAGCGCCGTGACATTCGACGCCGATGTTCCAGACGGACGGTTTCCAGCCGGGCAGCAACCTGTTCGGGGTTTCGTCAGAGGCCGTGACGAGGGCCGTCGGATCGATCTGCCGAACTGGTCGATGCTCGTCAAGGTCACGGATGGTGATACGCTCGGCCGGCTCACCGTGCTGGAGGGGCGGATGGGCCCGCGGCAGCCCGGACCGCTTCCTCATGTTCACGAGGGCCATGACGAAACGTTCGTGCTCGTCGAGGGCCGGCTGCGGTTCCGGGTCGGGGACGGGTTCCGTACCGCTGTCGCGGGCGAGACGGTGTTCGCCAGCCGGCGGCTGGCGCACGGCTTCGGGAATCCCTTCGACGAGCCGGCGCGTTACGTCGCCATCCTGACGCCCAGTGGTTATGAGGACTACTTCGCCGACGTCGCGGAGCACGTCACGAGGACTGGTGCCCTGCCCGGCAGGGCACTGACGCAGGAGCTGATGGCGCCCCACCGGACGGTCCTCGCGCCGTCCCTGCCAGACCCAGACGCGGTACTGCCACGATAGGAGATGACACGCCGCGGCACTCCGATCACCGGCAGGAGGCCGCGAGGGGTCAGTGAGCGACAAGCCAGCAGATGCGGCGGAAATTCGCGATCGCCTCGGGGCTGACCGGGGTGAAGAAGTTGACCGTGTTGCCGTCAGGGTCGCGGAACAGCAGCGAACGGTTGCCCCACGGCATGGTCGTCGGCTCGTTGATGAACTCGTCGGTGATCTTGCGGAGTCGCTTGTAAGCGGTGTCGACGTCATCGACAAGGAATTCGACGCTCCGGCAGGAGCTGGCCAGGATCTACACCTCGTCCGCGGCGGCGGACCAGGTGCTGTCCCGGGTGGGTTATCCCCGCGAACAGCGACCGAACAGCGACCGAACAGCGACTATCACCGGCCCGACACGGCCTGGCGCGAGATGTTCCACGACTTCGAGAGCGGGATCGTCGAGGACCCTTATCGAAGGCTGCTCGCCACCGTGATCGAAACATACGGAGCCAACCCTGTCCTCGTGGACCTGGCTCGTCGGTATCGGCTGCCCGTCCGATCGCAGCGCGGGACTCCGTGGACGATCAGGAAGGCGAGATCGCGGATTCGTCGGCCGCGCTGGTGACGTGCTGCTCGACGTCGTCCCCGACCCGGCGGGCGGCGAGGACGCCCCGGCCGGCGGGGATCCTCGCCCACCTCGCGTCCCGGCGGGGACGCCCGCCAATCGTCGCCGGACGGGTGGCCGCCCAGGCTGTCATCAGGCGTTCAGCCAGTTACGCCGGTCTCGCGCCGCGGCGTAGATCCGCTCGACGTGGGCTGGCTGCCAGACCGCCGAAAGATCGCCGAAGGTTGCGATCTGGTCGTGCCGGATGGCGTGGACCCGGATGGCATGGACATCGTCAGGCGAGGACGCCACGGTCAGTTTCGCCGGCTCGACGAATGCCAGCACCGCCTCGACCTCCACAGCGAATCCGCAGGCCCGACTCAGCACCGCCGACGCCCGCCTGGCCTCGGTCCGGGCCTTTCGCACGTACGGATACGGCTGACCGCCCATCTTCACCGCCTGGTCGCCCACCCAGATCCTGGCGCCGACGTGGTATTTCGTGTTGAAGGTGAACACACCGCCCGGGCCGATCAGCAGATGATCGATGTCGACGTTCCGGGCCAGCGGTATCGAATGCAGTACCCGCCACCCCCGGCCGGTGAGCCGCTCCAGGTCCGCTCCCACCGTCTCCTCTCCGACCAGCCCCTTGCGCCACCCGTCGGTCTCCGACGGCCGGCGGCGCAGACGGTTGAGCAGTGCCCGCCAGAAACCCGGCGTCAGCTCCTCGAGCTTCGCGCGGATCGCCGCGCCGGGCGGGTTGCCGGCGAGGTCGTCCGCGGGATGGGATGCCGCACCAACCGGGCCGGGGGCCGACCAACCTGACGGCTGCATGGGCGGCAACCCGGGCCGGGGTACGGACGGCACCGGCACTCCCGGCGTCCATCCTGCCAGCGGTGCCGGCGTCGAAACGGGCGGCGGTGCCGGCGGCACGGCGGGCGAGGGCAGTGGGTGGGCCGGGGGTGCCGGCCGTTGCGCCAGGTAGGGGGCGAGGGCATCGAGCACCGTGTCCCGATTTACGTCGAGCAGGACGTTGAGCTGATGGGTCCGCAGGTCGAACCAGGCGGCGCTCCGCCCGTCCGGAAGGTTCACGTAAAGCCGGTCGTGCCCATACCGGCGCCACGGCGTCACCTGTAACTCGCCCATGCCTGTGCCCATTCCTGTCGACGAAGATGATGGATCAGGTCGATCAATCGTCTTTGTCGCGCCGGGTCGGCCGTCTTTTGGGCAGACGGCTCCCGTACGGTGCGACCATGCCACGCTATCCCCGAGGGGCACACTCATCCACCGATTCCGCGACGATCGGCAAGCCCGCGGCCCGTAAGACAAGCAGCGTTAGGATGCTGACCAGCGCAATTACTGGTAGGAACCGAATTCCTGGGATCTTCGGCGTCCGCTACTTTTCGTGGAGAAGAATGCCTGCTTCGTCGCACCGCGTACAGAGCGTGGTGTGCGGAACAACCGCTCGGGCGGCCACGAATGACTCCGGTCGGCCTCGACCTCGCGCCCGCCCTGGACGAACCCGCGCTGCGGGGCCTGCATCATCTCGCCGCGCCCCAGCACCGGGAGAACCGACCCATCCCGAGCACCGGCCGTGACGCCGGCATGGCACCCTCTGCACGCTTCGGACCTGAGCTCCGGCGAGGCCGGGATGGCCGCGACCGTCGACAGCCGGACCAACGAGTTCCGGAAGGTCGAACTGAGCGCGGGGATCCGGACGTCTGACGGGGACGGGGTAACCGACACCGGGGCGGGTCACGGTCTCCGACTATGCCGATGGCCCGTCGTTCTGCGCGGTGTGCGTGACCAGAGTCTGCTCCGGATGATCGGTGACCCTCAGCACGACATGTGAATACTCCACCGGACCGAGGCGTGGATGCCGGAGTCTTTTCACGCCGCTGCCGCCGATCGAGACGACGTCATGGTTCGGCCACCACCGCCTGACATGCGCGCTGTCGCTCAGGAGTTCGGCGATGAGAGCGGCGACGCTCGGCTCGTTCGTGTACGCCGCGGTCGCAAGCCGGAATCGTCCGAGCATGGCGCGCGCCTCGTGCTCCCAGTCGAGATAGACCTGCCTCGCCTGATCGTCGGTGAACATCCACCGCACCAGGTTCCTGTCCACCGGCGGCCGGGCCTCCCAGTCGGTGAACAGCTCACGCGCCGCCGCGTTCGCGGCCAGCACATCCCAGCGGCGCCCCTTCACGAAGGTCGGATGTGGGTCCAGGCGCCGCACCAGATCGACGACGCCAGCCGCGACCACCTCGGCCGGCGGCTCCGACGGTCCACCGACTGTGGGACGTGACCCGGCGTGGCCAGGGCGGCCATAGGCCAGCACGTCCAGGTACTGGCGTTCCGCGGCGTCCAGCCGGAGCGCGGCCGCGAGCGCGTCGAGAACCTGCGGGGACGGGCGGACCGGCCGGCCCTGTTCGAGAAACGCATAGTAGGTGGGCGACAGGTTCGCGAGCAGGGCGACCTCCTCGCGGCGCAGGCCGGGTGTGCGCCGCCGTGCTCCCGGTGGGAGACCCACGGCCGCGGGAGTGAGCCGGGCACGCCGGGATCGGAGCAACTCGCCCAACGCGGCCGGATCCCCATCAGGTCCCATGCGCTACCAGCCTAGTCATGTCAGTACCAGTAGAGGCGTGCTGTGGTCACGCATCCCTCCGGAGGCGAAGACTGTTCTGCATGGACGTTATTCAGCAGCGGATCGAGATACCTGTGGAAGACGGCACCACAATGCCCGCATACTGCGCTCGGCCCGACGGCGTGTACGCCCCGGTCGGTGTCATCGTGGCGCATGAACTGTTCGGGGTGACCCCCGATATCCGTTCGGTTGCCGACGAGATCGCGGCCGCGGGACACGTGGTTGTAGCTCCGGAGTTCTACCACCGTGACGCTGAAGCGGGCCGGTGTATGTCCCGGGACGACGCCGGGCGCGGTGAGGGTTTCGCGCTGCTGCACAGGATGACGCGTGCCGGGGCAATCGCCGACGTACGGGCCGCCATCTCGGCCCTGGCGGACCAGTACGCGGTCCGGGAGGCTGCGGTGGTGGGTTTCAGCGCAGGGGGGCACCTGGCCTATCTGGCCGCGGCCACGCTGCCGATTGCCCGAACGGCCGTCCTGTACGGTGGCTGGCTCCCGAGCACCGATATTCCGCTCAGTCGGCCCGAGCCCACCCTCGAACTGACACCGGGAATCACCGGAGAGCTGCTTTTCATAGTCGGCGGAAATGATTTCCTGATCGATTCTGACCAGCTTGACAAGATTTCCGTGGCCCTGCGCTCGGCCGGTGTCAGGCACGAGATGGTCGTCTGTCCTGAGGTTCAACATGCCTTTTTCTGGCCGGACACCCCGGCCTTCGACCGTGCTGCCCGGGACGACGCCATGAAAAGGATTCTCGCGCTGCTCGCCCGGTAGTCGCCGAAGGCGTGGCCCGCGTCCACCGCACGGATGGCGTCCCATCCCCGGATCGCACCATCCGGCGTGCCCGCCGGCGGGCACCGCGCCTACGGCTGGCTGCCGGACAAGCGGACCAAGGACGAGGCGGAAGCCGCGCTCTTGGTCGCCGGGGTCGACGACATCCTCGAAGGTGTCGGCCTCCACACGATCTGTCGCCGCTGGAACAACCTCGGCATCCCCAGCGCCACGGGCAAGGTCTGGCAGAAGGCCGTGCTTCGCAACTCGCCGCGGATGGTCGGCTGGCGGGTTTACGGTCCGCCGTCCATACCGATAGAGGAGCGCTACGCCCGTGACCCGGAAGGTAGGCCGGTCAAGGGCCGGCAAGATCTCATCCTGGAGCTGGATACCTGGATGGAAGTTGTAGCCAAGCTTCGCGATCCAAGCCACACGAGTAAGCATGTGCACACCGGCGGCCGCAAGTATCTGCTGTCCGGGATCATCTGCTGCGGCTACTGTGGCCGGCACCTGATGGGTGCCTACGACCGCGACGAGTTGGCGGGCGCCTACGTCTTCCCCCGCGTCCGCGAGCAGGAGCAGGTCATCCTGACTCTGAAGGCGGAGCAGACCGAGTGGCTGCGTGCTCACTGCGGTCCGGGGATGACCAACGTGGCCGCCTCCTGGCCCTCCCTCGAAGTAGAGCAACGGAGGGAGATCATCGGCACCGTCATCGAGGCCGTCGTGCTCAAGGCGGCCGATGGCCCGAAAAACCGTTTCGGCCCTGGACGGGTGGAAGTGGTCTGGCGCGCTTAACGCGCCTACCTACCCCGTCGGATGTGCCAGTCCGGCGGGGTTCTCGTCGTCGGTACCCTGGCGGGCATGGGCCTTTACCTGTCCGGCGATCCAGAGGCGGACGCCTTCATCACCGCGGACCCCCTGGCACTCCTGGTGGGCATGGTTCTAGATCAACAAATCCCTCTGGAACGTGCGTTCGCAGCGCCGTTGGAACTCTGGCGCCGACTCCATCCTTCCGAGACTGATGGGGACCGGCAAGATTCGGAAACAAGGAACGGAGCTGGACGTTTTGTCTTGATCTGAATACGAAAAGTGTTCGATCGGGCCTGATGGGTGGCAGTTGAGAGGATCGTGTCCTCGGCGTGCTCTGCCTCTTGGCGCTCTTGACACGCTGAACGTCGGGTGCCTAAAGTAATTGCACTTTCTCCCCGCCGTCCTCCGGGACTGGCGGGGTTTTTTCTAGATCGGCTACGTCATGACCCCACGAGTCGCGGTCTTCATCGACTACCAGAACGTTCACTTTTCGGCGCGTAGTAGGTTCCAACCGGCCGGCATGCCTGGCCAGCATGGTCATGTTGATCCTGGCCGGGTGGCTGAGCGGATCGTCGCCGGTCGACGCTTCGGCGGCGAGTTGACGTCCGTTCGTGTCTATCGTGGCCGTCCGAGCCCGGACCATCAGCCAGCGGCTGCCGGGGCCAGCGACAGGCAGGCGAGCCGGTGGGCACGTGACCGGCGGGTGACGGTGGTACGCCGCCAGTTGCGGTACCCGAAGGGCTGGCCGGTTGAGCCTGCCCAGGAGAAGGGCATCGACGTGGCACTGGCCGTTGACTTCGTACGCCTCGCCTGCGAGAACGCCTGCGAGAACGCCTATGATGTCGGCATCCTGTTCAGCCGTGATACCGACCTGGTCCCTGCCCTGGAGGCGGTTCGCGACCTCGAAACCGGTCTCGTCCACATCGGCCAAAGTGGCGTCGGCTGCGTCGGCTGTCCCGACCAGGTCGCGCAATATCCGGATATCGGCGAGCCAGTCGGCGCTGGTCGCGGCGGCCAGGTATTCAGATGCCGCGGCCAGCCATGTAGGGCCGCGGCGCTCAAGTCAAACATGGAGGAGGCTGTGCTCGGCTTGTCATTCTAAGTTGTGCGGCGGTCGGGTTGACGATGCTGGAAGGAGCACACGGCTTACCCGGTAGCTCGGCCGGTTGGAAGGGCTGGCGCGATTGAGATCGGGCGAGTTTATGCGGCAGGCCCGTAGCCGCGCACACGGCTCTCGTAGCGAATGGCTGCCTCCACGTCCGCCTCGGGGATCTTGTGAAGTCCGGCGATAGCCGCGATGGACTCTCCCGCGACGAATCGGCGGTAGAGGCTGGCCGTCCGAATACCCAAAACGGTTGGCTCCCCCAGGTCGTGCAGCGGATCGAATACGACGGGGCTCGATTTGTTGTCCGGATAGAGCCGGACCGCTACTCCTCCTGGCTCGAAGTCAATCTTCTGGACGAACGCTTCGGCTCCAGGCGCGAGAATGAGTTGTCCGTTGCGAAGGACCACCATGGCAAGCTCGCCCGTGATGCCTGTCTGCTGCTGCACATCGAGGACCAAGTCTCTGTTCGCGACGTATGGCCTGGCGTGAGCGAGGGGGTACGGCACCCCAAGGCGGTCGCGGAGCATCTGCACGACCGGCCGAAGCTGTTGCAGGCTCACCCTGTGCCTGACGCGGTACTCGCGGAGATAGCCAGCCTCGACGAACTCACCCCAGGTGACCGTTTCGCTTCCGGTGCGACGTGGCCTGATTACAGGTTCGTAGCTGGCGCCGGCTCGGGTGTAGCCGTCGATCCAGCGCCTCAGCGTCGCTGGCTTGACGCCCAGCAGACGTGCGGCTTGGCTCATCGTGTAGACCTCACGCTCGAGTACAACGAGGCTTGATGGCTCCTGACTCGATGGCGACGAGACCGTCAGCGTCTTCGGGGTGCGTTCCCAGATCGCGAGGATCTTCGCGAGCGGCTCGTCGTCCTCGTAAAAGTCTCCCTCCACAGTGGTCATGACCGTATCGTGCACCATGCGGCGCGGCTGTTCTACTGGCCGATCGGGTAGGCGCTGCCAAGATTCCATTCGCCGTCCTCTCTGGTCGGGTACAGGACCACCAAGACGCGTCGTGCCCCCAGCCAGGCTTCGACCATGGCCCTGCGCCCTCGCTCGGGATCGTCGTCCCAGGCCGCGACAAGCTTGTCCACGCCGACGAGCGCCGCGGCCACCTCCTTCGCGTCAAGGCCGTGCTTGCTGCTGAGCTTTGCCCGAACGGCCGGGCTGACCCGCAGCACAGCGACCCAGATCCGTTGGTTCGCCGTGTTACCCCTGCCGGACATATCGGATACACTACGTGATGTCGAAGCGGCTGCTGATCATGGCGTAGGCGCCTTACGGCGATTGGCGCCCGTCTCGGTCACGAGGGCGGCGGCGTGACGGCTACGGTGTCGATGTGCGACTGCACCTCAGCCAGATCGACGAGGCGGATGAGCTGCTGACCAACGACCCGTTGGCGCTCCTTGTGGGCATGGTCCTGGACCAGCCAGGTTCGGAAAGATGGAGTGGCCACGGCGGTTCAAGATCTCCCCGGATTGATCGTCGCCTCAGGAACGCCGCTTCTCCGGGTACTGGGCGGCTCAACACCGGCCGCCCGCTCCGCGAAGACGCAACGAACGCACCGTGGGCGTCGCGTTCGTCATCTCTGAGCGCTTGTGTTGGAGTGCACTCCAAGGCTTAGTGTCGCCTGATGACGACGTGGACGACTCGTGAGGTCGCCGCGAAGGTCGGCATCACCGAGCACACCCTTCGCTGGTACGAACGGATCGGATTGCTCGATCGGATCGAACGGGGCGCTGGCGGGCGTCGGCGGTTCGGTGAGCGTGACATCGATTGGATCTTGCTGCTCACTCGCCTGCGGTCGACCGGAATGTCGGTGCGGAACATGCAGCGCTACGCGACGCTCGTACGGGCCGGTGCGGGCGAGGCCGAGCGGCTTGCTCTGCTCGAAGAGCACCGGGATGTGGTTCGGGCCGCGCTTGTCGCCCAGCAGGAGTGCCTCGATCTCTTGGAGAACAAGATTCACGTCTATCAGGAAACGATTCACGCGGCGGATAAGGGGCAGTGACATGCGCGAAGTGAACCTTGGCGGACTGGCCATCTCGGCCCAGGGACTGGGCTGCATGGGTATGAGTGAGTGGTATGGCGCCGCGGACTGGGACGAGTCGGTCGCGACTATCCATCGTGCGCTCGAGCTGGGCGTCACATTGCTTGACACAGCCGACATCTACGGGGCCGGTCACAACGAGGTGCTGGTGGGACGGGCCATCCACGACCGCCGTGACCAGGTGCAACTGGCCACCAAGTTCGGCATCGACCGCTCCGGCGGCGACGCGGCACGGGTCATTCGAGGAGAGCGGGCATATGTGAGGCGCGCCTGTGATGCCTCGCTGCTACGGCTTGGAGTGGACGTTATCGACCTGTACTACCTGCACCGGCCTCCGCAGACCGCCGAGATCGAGGAGACGGTCGCGGCCATGGGCGAGCTTGTGGCAGAGGGCAAGGTGCGCTACCTCGGGCTGTCTGAGGTCGATGGAGCGTTGCTGCGACGCGCGAACGCTGTGCATCGGATCACGGTGGTACAGAGTGAGTACTCGCTGTGGACGCGCGATCCCGAGACAGACGTGCTCGATGCCCTGCGCGAGCTGGATATTGCGTTGGTGGCTTACTCGCCGCTCGGACGCGGTTTCCTGACCGCAACAACAGCAAGCGTCGATTTCGACCAGCGTGACTTCCGCGGCAGCAACCCGCGGTTCACTGGGACGGCGGCCGAGACGAACCGCAAGATCGCGGAAGTCGTCGCCGAAGTTGCCGCCCGCAAGAGCGTTTCCCCGGCGCAGGTCGCGCTCGCGTGGGTGCACGGGCGAACCACGCGGCTCGGCGTCCCGGTGGTGCCGATTCCCGGTACCAAGCGTCGTCGGTGGTTGGAGCAGAACGTCGCCGCGCCCGACGTCGCCTTGGATGGTGACGACTTGGCGATGCTCGACGGACTCGGCGCCCAGGTGGTCGGGGCGCGCTACTGAGCCGCCGCCTGCCGGATGTGGAGAAGTCCCGCGCGGGACTTCGGGTCTCTCCGACTACACGGCCAACTGAGCAGCGCCGCACCAGCCGCCTCGGCGCGGTCGGCTACGGTGACTAACGTGGGACTGCATCTGAGCCAGTTCGCCGAGGCGGACGAGTTGCTGACGAACGATCCGCTCCCGCTGCTGATCGGGATGGTGCTCGACCAGCGGGTGTCGGAAAGAACGAGTGGGACGGGACGGTCCGCATCCGCTTGACTGCGTAGCGTCTGGTCGGCCTGTGGCTGCCGGAGCGAAGGACCACGGCGGGCCACCGTGTCAGCGTTTGACGGGCCAGTGTCTGCGCCAGCAGCGTGTCAGATAATTTCTCCCCGCCGTCCTCCGGGACTGGCGGGGTTTTTTCTAGATCGGCTACGTCATGACCCCACGAGTCGCGGTCTTCATCGACTACCAGAACGTTCACTTTTCGGCGCGTAGTAGGTTCCTGCCGGCCGACGTGCCGCGTCAGCATGGTCATGTTGATCCTGGCCGGGTGGCTGAGCGGATCGTCGCCGGTCGACGCTTCGGCGGCGAGTTGACGTCCGTTCGTGTCTATCGTGGCCGTCCGAGCCCGGACCATCAGCCAGCGGCTGCCGGGGCCAGCGACAGGCAGGCGAGCCGGTGGGCACGTGACCGGCGGGTGACGGTGGTACGCCGCCAGTTGCGGTACCCGAAGGGCTGGTCGGTTGAGCCTGCCCAGGAGAAGGGCATCGACGTGGCACTGGCCGTTGACTTCGTACGCCTCGCCTGCGAGAACGCCTGCGAGAACGCCTACGACGTTGGCATCCTGTTCAGCCGTGATACCGACCTGGTCCCTGCCCTGGAGGCGGTTCGCGACCTCGAAACCGGTCTCGTCCACGTCGAGGTCGCCACCTGGGCTGGCGCGAGCCGGATTCGCTTCCCTGACTCTCAGCTTCCGTGTGTCACTATCTGGGTGCCGAGGACTATGAGGCATGCCGCGACGACGCTGACTACACGCTGATCTGACCGGGAGTGCGTGTGGATCCTCGGCGACGTCCCGTCAACCTGCGATACAGCGACAGGCCGGTCAGGAACAGCACGAGGATGGCGGGGCCGACGTGCACGGCGATGAACCCGATGTAGTGAGGGCCGCCCCAGGCGTGTTGGTAGGTCTCCGGCTGGCTGGGGTGTTCGGTGGCGAGGATGTATCCGGCCCGTGCGACAAGAAAGGCGCCGGCCGTAAGGAGGAGAAGGCGGACCGCCGCGCGCCGTAGCCGGGCGCCCCAGCCAACGGCTGGCGGTGACGCTGGTCGGCGTGCCGCGATCAGGCCCACCGCGATCAGCCCCGCTGCGACCACAGCGGCTACGGCCAGTCCCGTCACGCCGGCTCGTCTGCGCGGTGCCGGGCCGCCGAGGATGGGCAGCTTGCTGCCGCCCATCCGCCGCCAGGTTCGCAGGGTC
>NZ_CAKKTK010000079.1:0-20784 GCF_920656135.1 Frankia sp. Cppng1_Ct_nod
GTCGAGGTTGTAGGCCAGGTTGGCGAGCAGCTTTCCCGCCTTCCAGCGGTCGCTGTCCTCGACCACCTGGACGGCGAACGAGGCCCGGCGCAGGTCCGCTGCGATGCGTTCCACCGTCGGGTCGCCGCCTCGTGGCGCGCGGCCGAGGAAGAATCCTCCCACGAGCGGCGCGGCCGGGGACACGACCTCCCCGGGTCTGAGGTACGAGGACGGGATGACGACAACGGCGTCGACCACCGTGGCGAACCTGCGCAGCGCCACCCGGGCGTTCTCCAGCCCGTTCTGCAGCAACAGGATCGGCAGCACCTCCGCAGCGGTGCGCACGGTGCCGTCCACGTCCACCGGCCGCCACGCCCACTGCTGCAACAGGGCTTCAGAGTCCTGCGACTTGGTGGCGAGCACCAGCACGTCGCCCACGCGCAGGTCGACCTCGTCCGGCTCACCGGCGACGTCGAGCGCGAGCCACCGGTCGGAGTCCGGCCGGATGTAGTGCAGGCCCCGGGACCGCAACGCCTCGAGGTTCGCGCCCCTCGCTACGACGACGACGGGGTGGCCGGCCCCGTCCAGCTGCGCGGCGACAGCCGCGCCCACGGCACCCGCCCCGATGACGATGTATCTCGTGCTGATGGCACTACCTTCCTTTCGCATGGGAACCTCCGGAGAATCGCACGGGAACCTCCGGGGAGCCTTCCGCCGGAGGCCCGGGTACCCGGATCACAGGATCTTCTCCGGTCCAGGTGGTGCAGCCAACGCGGCGGCGAAGCGTTGCCCGGGATGGCGCCGGGCGCTATCCCCACCATGTCAATCAGAATGATGAGAATTCCTCCGCGTGTCCAACTCCGATCCGCGATCGATCCGATCGCGGAATGCAATCAGTTGCGTGCTAGCACGCGTTGTGTCGCGCGTACTGGACATCACGGCGCTGCGCAGCCTCACGACGATCGCCGAGCGCGGAGGGTTTCGCCGCACCGCGGAGATGCTGTGCATCTCCCAGTCAGCCGTGAGTCAACACGTGCGCCGACTGGAAAAGACGATCGGGCGTCCCCTGGTCATGCCCTGGGGACCGACGGCGGCGGTGTCCCGCTCGGGATCGTCTCGGCTGGGACGAACCGGCACGACTCCCCGCTGCTGGACCCGACCATCGGCGAGATCCACCGGCAGGTGGGTCACCTGCCGGCGCACCCGGCCATGATTTCTATCTCTACCTGACCGCAGCAAGCTCTACGAGCTCGGTGGGGCATCAACAGGTTCGTGGGCGCCCGATCGACGGGGCCGCCGGCTGACGGCCAGGGCCACCACATGGCCGCCCCCGGTAAGCCCTCGCCGATCCCGGCGCCACCTGGGACCCTTACGGGATTTCGATGGTATCTTATTCCCGTGGAAGCTGTCATCGATCCGGCTGGCCGGATCGTATTGCCTAAGCCGATCCGGGACGCGCTGGGCTTGCTCCCCGGCACGAAGGTTGACATCTCACCGTACGGCGCTGGCGCGCAAATTGTGCCCGCGGGCCGAACCGCACGCCTGGTCGAGGAGGACGGCGTGCTCGTCGCCGCCGGCGAGACGCCGGTCGATGACGATGTGGTCTTCGCTCTCATCGACGCGGGACGCAAGTGACGGTCGCGGTCGACACCAGCGTCGCCGTCCCCCTACTTGTCCGCTCACACCACGATCACGCGGCCGTCGTCCGCTGGTGGAGCGGGCAGGAGATCGCGCTCAGCAGCCACGCCCTCGCCGAGACCTACTCCGTTCTCACGAGGCTGCCCGGCGACGCGCGGCTGGCACCAGCCGACGCCGCCCGGTTGCTGGATGCCCGCTTCTCTGCGCCGCTCGTGCTGGGCAGCTCGCGCACCTGCAAGCTACCGGACACACTGAGCCGTCTCGGCATCGCAGGCGGTGCCGTCTATGACGCACTCGTGGCACTGGCCGCAAAAGAACACGGAGCAGCACTCGCGACCCGGGATGCGCGGGCACGCGGCACCTATGACACAGTCGGCGTCAAAGTTATCGTCGTAAGCTGATCACGGTGCTGCCCCCAGGGACCGCCTTCCCCATCGACTAGCGGATTACCTGAAGCTGCGGCGTGTCCCGCGTCAAGATCTTGGCTCAGAAATCCTGACCTGAAGGCTGGGCGCTCCGGATCTTGGTGAGGGGTCTGGGATGTCGGATTCGGAAAACTCGCCGAGGTCCTTGAGGAGACGTTCCGAGGTGGTCACGTAGCTCGTCCGAGCCTATACGGCGGCCACGCCGCGGCCGGACCGGCGAGGCAAGAGGAGTCAGCCGTGTTGGCTACACGACGAGCAGCGTCGCGCCCCGGCCGGTGCGCAGGGTCTCCATCACATGGGCGAGTATCGGGTCGGCGGACTCGTCGTCGGCCCGCCATGCGACTCCGGCGGCAAAATGGAGATCCGGCTCGTCGAGTGGGACAAGCGCGAAGCCGGGTCCGGCGAAGCTACGCGTGCTGGGATTGTCCGGGTCCGCGACGACCAGCGTGATGCTCCGCGTACGGATTACCCGGGCCGCGAGGTGGATCGAGTCGGCGTGTGGCAGTTCGTTTAGGTGCCTGATCCCGGCCCGGACGAGGAAGTCACGCAGGTTCTTCATCGCGAGCGGTTGCAACTTTGACGAGGGCAGCAGCATCTCCCGCTCGATCAGGTCGGCCAGCCGTACCCGAGGCCGGCTCGCCAGTTCGTCGTCGTCACTGCGGGTAGCCACCGCGTAGCGGTACCGGGCCAGCTCCAGACCGCGCAGGCCCGGGTCGGTCACCGGGAGGTGCACGACCGCGAGATCGAGCTCCCGTGCGCACAACATCTCCATCAGGACGGCGGACCGCTCGAGCGTGATCGGTAGCTCGATGTCGGGATAGAGCTGTTTGAAGGTGCCGAGCACCAGGTCCACGATCGTCGGCGTAAGTAACGGTGCCGCGCCGATCTCCCGCGTTGACCGGGCGGTCCGGTCCGGCCGCCGGGCCCCCAGGGCGTCGAAGCGCCGCACGACGTCGGCTGCGGGCTCGAGGAGCTCCCGCCCGCAACGCGTCAGGGTGACCTGGTGATATCCGCGCACGAAGAGCTCCTCGCCCAGCTCCCGCTCCAACTCGCGGATACGTCGGCTCAGCGGCGAGGCGGTGAGGTGTAACCGGTCGGCCGCGCGCCCGAAGTGCAGTTCTTCCGCCACCGCCACGAAACAGCGCAGTTGCTGGATGTCCATACCTGACGGACATACCAGGGCGGCCGTGCCCCGGTCCATCGCTGCCGCGGGCGGCTTCGACGGACCGACGGGGGCGTAGGCATGGCGTGGGCGTGGGCGTGGGCGTGGGCGCGACACATTGCTGGAGCGCACACCCGCCCATTGCGGCATCAGTCATGTTCGACTCCGCCCGGTCCGTGCCATGCTGACGCACAACATCGTTACCCGCCGAGGCGTTTCGCGCTGGCCGGGTGGTTCACGGCAGAATTCGCAGGCTCGCCGGCAACGAGGCGCGCGACGAGGAAGTCCGCCGATTCCGGGTCCGCAACCTCAGGTGGTCAGATACTTGCGGGGAGGCCTGGTATGAGCCGTCACTTCGGCTGCTTTTACATCGACGGACAGTGGACGACACCCCTGTCGGAGACGACTACCCCGATCATCGAGGCCGCCACCGGGCAGCGGCTCGGTGACCTGCCCGAAGCGGGCGCCAAGGAGGTGGACCTGGCGGTAGCTGCCGCCAGGGCGGCCCAGCCAACCTGGGCCGCAACTTCGAGCGTCGAACGGGCTGACCTGCTCGAGCGGCTTGCCGGGGCGGTCGAACGCCGCTCGAAGCAGATCAGCGAGATCGTCTCCCGGCAGAACGGCATGCCGCTGGCGTTTTCCGCCTCCGCCAACGTCCACGCCGTGGCTGGCACACTTCGGTACTACGCGGCGCTGGCGCGCGGTGGCTTCGCCGACCAGGAGCGCCCGGCGCTGGCCTATCCCGGCACGGTGCGCCTGCAGCGGCGCCCGGTCGGGACCGTCGCGGTGATCGTGCCGTGGAACTACCCCCTCGGGCTTACCGCGCTGAAGCTCGGGCCGGCGCTGGCCGCCGGCTGCACCGTGGTGCTCAAGCCCGCCCCGGAGACGTCGCTGGATGCCGCCTACCTCATGGAGGCAATCGAGGACGCCGGCATCCCCGCGGGCGTCGTCAACCTGATCACCGGTGGCCGGCAGACCGGTGACCTGCTAATCAGGCATCCCGGCGTCGACAAGGTCTCCTTCACCGGCTCGACCGCCGCCGGCCGGATCATCGGGGGGATCTGCGGGGCGGCACTCAAACCGGTCACCCTCGAACTGGGCGGGAAGTCCGCGGCCGTTGTACTGGACGACGCCGACCTGGCCGCGGTGATGCAGGGTCTGGGCTTCCTGTCCTTCGCCAACGCCGGACAGTCCTGCTTCCTCAACTCCCGGGTCCTCGCTCCCCGCAAGCTGTACGACGCGGTGGTCGACGGCCTGGCGGGCATCGCGCGCTCCTTCGTGCTCGGCAACCCGCTCGAGCGCGCCACGACGATGGGACCGCTGGTCAGCTCGCGCCAACGCGACCGGGTCGAGGGATACATCGCGGCCGGGCGGAGCGAAGGCGCCCGGCTGGTGGCCGGCGGCGGCCGTCCGCCCGGGCAGGATCGCGGCTGGTTCGTCGAGCCGACCGTGTTCGCCGACGTCGACAACGCCATGACCGTCGCCCGGGAAGAGATCTTCGGACCGGTCGTCTGCGTGATCCCTTATGACACGGTTGCCGACGCGGTCGACATCGCCAACGACTCGGACTACGGACTGGCCGGTAGCGTGTGGAGCGCCGACCCGGACCGGGCTCTCGGCGTCGCCCGACAGATCCAGACCGGAAGCATCGGGCTGAACATGTGGACGTTGGATCCAGGATCACCTTTCGGGGGCTGGAAGGCCAGCGGCGTCGGGAAAGAGTGCGGACCGGAGGGCCTCGACGCCTACTTCGACGTCAAGTCGATCTTCGCGCCAGCCCGGTCGGCGTGACCGGGGAGACGACCTTGCAGATCACGGCCGCGCTATCTCGCGGACCGGACAGCCGGTTTCGCATCGAGACCCTCGACCTCGCCGCGCCCGGCGAGGGCGAGGTGCTGATACGCACGCTGGCGAGCGGGATATGCCATACGGATCTGGCCGTCAAGGCCAAGTGGCCGATCGGGTACGGGCCCATCGTGCTGGGTCACGAAGGCGCCGGCGTCGTCGTGGAGGTAGGTGCCGGTGTCTGCGGCATCCGCCCCGGCGACACGGTCCTGCTCAGCTACCGGCGCTGCGGCCGGTGCCGGCGCTGCCGTGCCGGCCGGCCGGCCTACTGCGAACAGTTCGCTCTCCTCAACACCTCCGGCGGGCGGGCCGACGGCTCGACGCCGCTGTCGCTCGACGGTTCGCCGGTACGGGGCTGCTTCTTCGGCCAGTCCAGCTTCGCGAGCCACTGCCTGACCACGGTCGACAACATCGTCGTGGTGGAGCCGGGTGCGGACCTGACCGTTCTGGCGCCGCTCGGGTGTGGTGTCCAGACGGGCGCCGGCAGCGTGCTGAACGTCCTCAAGCCGGACGAGACCTCGTCCTTCGCCGTTTTCGGGGCGGGCACTGTGGGCCTGGCCGGCCTGCTCGCAGCGCGGGCGAGCGGAGTGCGCACGATCGTCGCCGTCGATCCGGTGGCCGGGCGGCGGGCACTGGCGGCCAAGCTGGGCGCGACCATGACGATCGACCCCGGTGTGGACGATCCGGTCGAGGCGATCAAGGACCACACCGCCGGTGGCGCGACGCACGCCCTGGACACCACGGGGGTCCCCACGGTCCTCTCGCGGGCCATGAAGGCAGTCGGTTCGGGGGGGACGCTGGTCGCGGTGGGCCTGGGCCGGCCGGAGGTGTCAGTCGACATCATCGACATCATCAGCGGCGGCAAGACGCTGCGGGGTTCCATCGAGGGTGATGCGGACCCCCACGAGTTCCTGCCCAGGCTCGTGGCGCTGCACGCCGAGGGCCGGCTACCGCTCGAAGAGCTGGTCACCACCTATCCGTTCACGGACATCAACCGGGCGGTAGCCGACTCGGTCGCCGGCGTCACCGTGAAGCCGGTGCTCGTCTTCTAGCGTCGCACGTCCCCAACCGCCGCCCTCGGCACCGCGGGCGATCTGTCCGATTTTTTCGGTGCTGAAGTGAGAACGCTATTTCTGCTGCCGCAGACCATGACCGACGTCACACCGGACGCAATACCGTCAGCGCGTTCGCTCGGCGGCGCTGCCATCCGGTCAGGGCATCCAGCTTCGAGCGACGGAAGGAGAATCACAGTGCGCGCGAGGTTCAGGACCATCCGCGGCGCCGCGTTAGTCATGGGTGTCGCCCTCGCGGCGGCGGCCTGCGGCAGCTCGACGTCGTCAACGACCGGCTCCACCAGCACAACCTCGGCGGGCGCGGCAGCCTCGGCAGGCAGCACCGCGACCGGGACGCCGATCACCGTCCTCACCATCACTCCGTCGGGAACCTCCGGCGCGAACTTCCCGGACATCCCCACTGTGCTCGAGGCCTTCGCCAAGGTGACGAACGCCGCGGGCGGGATCGCCGGCCACCCGCTGAGGGTGGAATCCTGCAACGACAAGAACGACCCCAACACCGCCGGCACGTGCGCCCGCCAAGCCGTGAACGACAAGGCCGTCGCCGTGCTCGGCTCGTTCAGCCAGTTCGCCGACTCGATCCTGCCGATTCTCGGCGCGGCGAAGATTCCCTACCTGGCGGCCAATGCGATTTCGGGCAGCGAGTATTCAGACACAAACTCCTATCCGCTCGTCCCCGGGCCGATCGGTTTCGCCGCGCTCGGCACGAAGGCCGGCCAGCGGTGCGCCAAGACCGACATCGTCACCTATGACCTGCCGGCGGCGGCTGGTCTCGCGCCGTTCGTCGCGATGGGCCTCGCGGCGTCGAAGAAGACGGTCGACAAGACCGTCAAGGTGCCCGTCACGACGACGGACTTCAGCAGCACGGTCAGCAACGCGAAAGACGCCGACTGCATTATCAGCATCCTGCCCGAGCAGGCCCTGAACCAGTACCTCGCCAAGGCGACGAGCCTCGGCGTCTCCCAGACGATCTTCGCCCCCGCCGGCGGTGTCGGCTCGGAGTCGTTGACCAGGTTCAAGACCCAGCTCGAGGGCTCGTACACCGTGTCCAGCTTCCCCATAGCGACCGACCCCATCTGGGCCGGCCTGAAGCGCGAACTCGCGGCGGAGGGCAAGTCCGACGTCGACCTCACCGTCCCCGAAAACCTCAACGCGTGGGTGTCGGGCGTGGTGTTCGCCAAGGTCGCGGCCGGTCTCACCACCTTCGACGCGGCATCGTTCAAGGCTGCCCTGGATAAAACCTCGAACCTGGACACCGGCGGGTTCACCCCGCCCCTGGACTTCACCAGCCCGTTCCCGGTGCCCGCCCTCGCACGGCTGTTCGACACCTCGCTGATCGGCGTCGACATCAAGAACGGCGCCCTTGTGCAGGACGGCACGTTCGTCGACTACAAAGCAGCCCTGAAGAGCTGACCCGCCGCGTGGCCGCGGGTACGGGAGCGAGCCTCGGGCGCACCCGCACCCGCGGCCAGCCGTCGTGAAGGAGCCCCATGTCATCGCCGGCGGTCCTGGTCAGCGGACTCACAGTCGGATTCCACGGTGTCCCGGTCGTGCGTGACCTCGACCTCGAGGTCCACCCCGGCGAGGTCGTCGCCCTCCTCGGCCGCAACGGCGCCGGCAAGACCACCACGTTACTCACGATCGCGGGCGACCTCACCCCGCAGGGCGGGTCGGTGTCGGTCTCGGGCGACGCCCGTCGCCGTCGCCTGCACCAGCGGGCCCGGCGCGGCCTCGGCCTGCTGACCGAGGAGCGATGCGTGTTCATGGAGCTCACCGGACACGAGAACCTGAGGCTCGGGCGGGGAGATCCCAGCCGGGCACTCGCGTTCTTCCCCGAGCTCGAGCCGCATCTGTCGAAGCGAGCCGGACTCCTGTCCGGCGGCCAGCAGCAGATGCTTGCGCTTGCCCGGATCCTCGCCGGGCGCCCCCGCGTCCTGCTCGCGGACGAGCTCAGCCTCGGTCTCGCCCCGCTGGTGGTCGAGCGACTTCTGGCCTCATTACGCGACGCCGCACAGGACGGTACCGCGGTGCTGCTCGTGGAGCAGCACGTCGCGCTGGCGCTGGAAGCGGCCGATCGCGCCTACGTGCTCGCGGACGGACGGATAGCCCTCACCGACACTGCCGCGAACCTGCTGACCCGCGCCGACGACATCGCCAGCGCCTACCTGGGAGCGGAAGCCGTATGACCGTCTTCGCACAGTTCGGGCTCCTGGGCCTGGGCGGTGGAGCGCTCATCGCCCTGCTCGGCATCGGTCTCGTCCTCGTCTACCGCGGCAGCGGGACGATCAACTTCGCCCAGGGCTCGTTCGCCCTGCTGGGCGCCTACGTCGTGCACGAGCTGCGGGAGAACCAGGGCATGCCCGTGGTTCCCGCCGTGGCAGTCGCCGCGATCCTGCTCGCCGCCGTCGGGGTGCTGGTTCAGGTCCTGCTCATGCGACCGCTGCGCACCCGCAGCCCCCTCGTCCGGGTGATCGCCACCCTCGGTGTACTGAGCATCATCCAGCAGTCCGTGACCATCCGCTACACCGGGCAGCAGCTCAGCGTGGCCAAGACCCTCCCGGAAGAACCCGTCCACCTCGGCTCCGTGATCGTCGGACAGCAGTCCTTCTGGCTGGCCGGCATCGCCGTCGCAGTCACCGCCGTCCTCACCGTCCTCAGCTCGCGGACGAGGCTGGGGCTCGCCGTTTCCGCCGCGGCCGCCAACCAGCGCGCCGCGGCGGCGCTGGGGTTCTCCCCGGACGCGCTGGCCTGCGGCACGTGGGCGTTGGGTGGCGCCCTCGCCGGGCTGGCGGGCGCCTTCTTCCCCTCGCTCACCGGCGACTACCTCTCCGTCAACTCGCTGGCGTTCACGATCATCGCGGCGCTGGCGGCCGCACTGCTCGGCGGGTTTCGCTCCTACCCGTTGGTACTCGTCGGCGGACTGCTGATCGGCGTCCTCCAGAGCGAGTGCACGCACTACGTGCAGACGACCGGCGTCCCTGACTCCGTCCCCTTCCTCGTCATCGTGCTGGTGCTCGTCGTCCGCGGTCAGGGGCTTCCCGTCCGTGGGAGCACCGCCGACCGCCTGCCCACGGTGGGCGCCGCGATCCGCTCTCCCCTGTATGCGCTCGGGCCCGCCGCCGTCCTGGCCGTACTCGCGGCCACTGTCCTGCCGACCGACTGGAACGTGGCGCTGATCAGCTCGATGTCCGCGGCCATGATCGCGCTGAGCGTCGTCGTCGTCACCGGGTACGCGGGACAGCTGTCCCTCGCCCAGTTCGCACTGGGCGGGGTGGGTGCCTTCGCCGCCGGGCGTCTGGTGTCCAACCACGGCTGGCCCTTCGAGGCGGCCGTGCCGCTGGGCGTCGCGACCGCAGTCGCAGTCGGCTTCGTCTTCGGCCTGCCCGCACTGCGCACCCGCGGCGTGAACCTCGCCGTCGTCACCCTCGGCCTCGGCTTCGCATCCTGGTCGCTGCTGTTCAACAGCACCGACTTCACCGGGCGCAACCGCGGGACGCCTATCTCACCCCAGACCATGCTCGGCATCCCGATCGACCCGGTGCTCCACCCGGGCAGCTACGCGGCGTTGTGCGTGGTCTCGTTCGCGGTGGTCGCGGTTGCCGTGGCCAACCTCCGCCGCGGACGCAGCGGCCGGCGGCTGCTCGCGGTGCGCGCCAACGAACGGGCGGCGGCCTCGCTGGGCATCTCGGTCATCCAGTCGAAGCTCTACGCATTCAGTCTCGGCGCCGCGATAGCGGGGCTCGGCGGCATCCTCTACGCGTTCAGCTTCTCCGCCATCCAGTACACGACGCTGTTCGACCCCTTCGCCTCGATCACGATCCTGACCCTCGCCGTCATCGGTGGTATCGGCTACGTCTGCGGGCCGCTCTACGGCTCGACGATCGCTGCCGCGGGCGTCGGAGCTCTCCTGCTCTCGAAGGTGTTCGGCAGCGTCGACGAGTACCTCCCGCTCGTCGGCGGCGTCCTGCTGCTCCTGCTGCTGCTGAGCGCGCCGGACGGGCTGGCGGGACGCAACATCGCCGTCGCCCGCCAGCTCCGGGACCGCATCGTGACGTCTCCCGGGGCGCCCCTACCGCTGGACGGCCCGGGGGACGCAGGCACCGTCCCGGCCAAAGCACTGGAGATCCGCAACGTCACGGTTCGCTTCGGCGGGGTCGTCGCGCTCGACAAGATCGACCTCACGGTCCCACCTGCCACCGTGATCGGGATCCTCGGACCGAACGGCGCCGGCAAGACGACACTGATCGACGCGGTGACGGGCTACGCCCAGCCGGCCGCGGGATCGGTGTTCCTCGGCGGCCACGACATCGGCACGCTCAGTCCGCACCTGCGCGCCCGGGAAGGACTGTGCCGCTCGTTCCAGTCCCTTGAGCTCTTCGACGATATGACCGTCCGGGAGAACCTGCTCGCGGCGGCTGACTCGCACGACCGGCGGGCCTGGTTGCGCGACCTCGTCCGCCCCGGCGGCGACCAGCTGCCGGCGGGGGTGGCGCGTGCGGTCCGGGACATGGGCCTGGAAGACGTGGTCGACATCAAGGCCGAGAGCCTGTCCTATGGTCAGCGCCGATCGGTCGCGATCGCCCGCTCGCTGGCGACCGAACCGTCGGTGCTGCTGCTCGACGAACCGGCCGCCGGGCTCGACGAGGACGAATCGCGCGCCCTCGGTGAGCTGCTGCGCCGGCTCGCCGACGAGCGCGGCATCGGCGTGCTGCTCATCGAACACGACGTCGCCATGGTCATGCGCACCGCCGATCGGGTGCTCGTGCTCGAGTTTGGTCGTGAGATTGCCGAGGGAACCCCGAGCGAGATCAGGTCCGATCCCGTGGTGGCCGCGGCCTACCTTGGCACCCGGGCCTCTCACGAGCAGTCCGGGACGCCGTCGCAGGACGGGGACGGTCAGCAGGACGTGACCGCGCCGGCATTGGCCCACGAGACCACCTCGGCGGTCTCCCGCACCTGAGCCCTGAGATCCAACACTGGTTGGCAACTCCAACCGTGGTGACCCAGGTCCAAACCTCCGTTGCCACCTTCACGGCCGTGAAGGTGGCAACGACCCCGTACCCGGCCCACCGGGGAGCCGCGGGTGGACCGACCTGGCCTACAGCGCCATCCAGACGTTCTTGGGCCGGGTGAACTCCCGGATCGCGTGGATTCCGCCCAGCCGGCCCTGGCCGCTCTGCTTCACTCCGCCGAAGGGCGCTCCCGGGGGGATGCCGAGAAAGCCGTTGACCCAGATGTTGCCCGCCTCAAGCGCCGCGCAGACGCGGTGGGCGCGGCGCAGGTCGTCGGTCTGGACGTAGGCGGCCAGCCCGTAGCGGGTCGAGTTGGCGATCGTCACGGCTTCGGCCTCCGTGTCGAAGGGGGTCACGGCGAGCACGGGACCGAAGACCTCGTTCTGCGCGATGAAGTCGGTCGGCGCGACGTCGGCGAGGACCGTCGGTCCGATGAACCACCCGTCGCTGAGATCACCACCGAGCCGCTCGCCGCCGGTGACCAGACGATTGCCCTGCTTCTGCGCGGTGGCCACCATCCCCAGGATCCGATCGGCGGCGCCCTCGCTGACCACCGGCCCCATGACCGACGTCGCCAGGCTCGGGTCCCCCACCGGGATCTGGCCGAGAATCGTCGACAGTGTTCCGAGGAACGCGTCGTGGATGCTGCGCTGCACCAGGATCCGGGTGCCGAGGATGCAGCCCTGGCCCGAGAGCAGGATCGCTCCCGTCATGGCCTGCTGTGCGGCCGCGACAAGGTCGGCGTCCTCGAAGACGAGGTTCGCGGACTTGCCCCCGAGTTCGAGTCCCACCGGCTTGAGCGTCTCCAGCGCCGAGGCGAGGATGCGCTTGGCCGTCTGACCGCCGCCGGTGAAGTGGATCTTGTCGACGTCGGGATGGCTGACCAGTGCCTCGCCACCGGCCGGTCCACCGGGCACCACGTTGATCACGCCAGGCGGGAAGCCTGCCTCAAGGAGCAGCTCTCCGATGCGCAGGCAGCCCCAGGGCGCGAGCTCCGACGGTTTGAGCACCACGCAGTTGCCCGCAGCCAGCGCGGGAGCCACGATCTGGCCGACGGAGACGACCGGTCCATTCCACGGCACGATCACCCCGACGACGCCGTACGGCTCGTCAAGGGTGTAGTCCAGCGCCGGCACCGGCCACGTCCCGACGACCTCTCCACCGATCTTGTCGGCCCAGCCGGCGTTGTAGGTGAAGAGGTCCGCCGCGAGCAGCGGCGTGCTCGCGGCGATCGCATACGGCGTCCCGTTGTCGATCGTCGTGAGCTGCGCGATCGTCTCGGCCTCGCGTCGGATGAGCCGGGCGGCCTCGGCCAGCAGGTCGCGGCGCCGGTCGAGCGGCGTGGCGCGCCAGCCGGGCAGCGCGTCGCGGGCCGCCCGCACCGCGGCGTCGATCTCACCCGCGCCGGCCATCGACACGCCGCGGGTCGGTTTCCCGGTGGCCGCGTACACATGAGTGAACTCGCCTCCGCTGCTTTCTGACACCCGCCCGTCACCTATCAGCAGACCCGGATCCGGCAGGACAGTGAGATCGGCCTCGAGGACAGTCATTGGTCAATTCTGGTACGGCATCACCGCGATTGCGCGCATCCACAGCGCAAACGGGGTTTGCTCGACACCGGACGTGTGGTGGGCAAGGGTGGGCGGAGTGAGTCGACTACTCGAAGGCGTCCGCGTCCTCGAATCCGCGATGCTGTTCAACGGCGACACACTCGGCACCCTGCTCGCCGACCTCGGCGCCGACGTGATCAAGATTGAGTCACCCGGTACGGGCGACTACCTGCGCGGCTTCCTCGGCCAGATCACCCCGCAGCACAGCCCCGCGCACATCCAGGTCAACAAGAACAAGCGCAGCGTCACCCTCGACCTGCGCAAGGACGAAGGCCGCGCCCTCTTCTACGAGCTGCTGTCCACCGCGGACGTGTTCGTCGACGGCTTCGCCGGCGACGCCTGCACCAAGCTCGGGATCGGCTACGCCCAGCAGCGGGCGGCGAAGCCCGACATCGTCTACTGCCAGTACTCCGGCTACGGCAGTGAGGGCCCGCTGGCCAGCATGCCGACCCACGGGCAGATGACCAACGCGCTGGCCGGCGCGCTGCCGGTTGAGATGGGCCCGGACGGGCTCGTCCGCCGGGTGCAGACGCCCGACTACCTGGGGGGCACCACCAGCGGCGGCGAGGGCACGGCCGCCGGAGCGGTCCATGCCGCGTTCCACGTCGCCGCCGCCCTGTTCCAGCGCGAGCGGACCGGCGAGGGCTGCTTCCTCGACGCCGCCGCCAGCGACGCGGTCATCGCGCAGGCGTGGATCGCCGTCACCTACAATCTCAACCGGGACCGGGTCACCGACCACGCGACGATGCCGCGAACCGAGCAGGACGACAGCGGGTCGGCGTTCTACCAGTTCTACGAGGCGCGCGACGGCCGGTTCCTGCTGTTCTGCGCCACCGAGCCCAAGTTCTGGCGTGCCTTCTGTCTGGCCGTCGACCGCGCGGACCTGATCAACAGGCTCGATACCAGCGGGCCCGTCGACTTCGGCTTCGGCCTCCTCGAGTTGCGCCGGGAGTTGCAGAAGATCTTCCACAGCCGCGACGCCGACGAGTGGGTCACCCTCGCTCTTGCGCACCACGTACCGCTGACCCGGGCTAACAACCTGCGTGACCTGCTCGACGACCCGCACGTCCGCGCCCGCGGCATCCTCGTCGAGGGCGAGCATCCGCTGGCCGGGTCCTTCACCTATGTCGGCGAGGCCGTCCGCGTCGAGGGCCAGCCGTGGGAGCTGCGCCGGCCCGCCCCCACCCTCGGCCAGCACACCGACGAGCTGCTCGCGGAGATCGGGCACGGTCCGCAGCGGATCGCGGCGCTGCGCGCGGCGAAGATCATCTGACGGCCCGCGTGAAAGTGCCCTTCCCGCTCGGGAGGGTCACGCGGGACCCGCACGTCGGGACACTCAAGCCATGACCATGCACCCCGGTGCCTTCCTCCGCTCCGCTCCTCGCTCCGCTTCGATGCTCACTTCGATGCTCACTTCGATGCTCACTTCGGACGGCACCTCATGACTGTGACGACCGACCAACAGGCAGAGTTCGAGCGGGCCTCCTCCGGCGTCTTTGTCGAGGAGGACCTCGCGAAGGATCGGGCGGCGCTCGGGCGCCTCGTGGCGAGCAGGCAGCAGGAGTACCTGTCCACCGCGACCCCCGAGGCCATCCGCAACTTCACCCACAGCTATGGCGACGACAATCCGCTGTTCTGCGACCCGGATCACGGTGAGACGAGCCGGTGGGGCGGGCAGATCGCGCCACCGATCATGGCGGCGGTCCTCAACGCGCCACTGCTGGGCGACCAGGACCCCTTGGCCAAGGGCGGCTCCTACCGGGGCATCCACGCCTTCGTCTCCGGCGGTACCTGGACCTGGTACCGGCCTGTGCGGCCGGGCGACACCCTCTACAGCCTCTCCGGACTGGAATCGGTGGAGACCAAGCAGTCGGAGTTCGCCGGCAGCTCGGTCATCCGGGTGCTACGCGACATCAAGGTCAACCAGCGTGCGGAGGTCGTCGGTGTCTACCGCACGCTCGTGATCTACACCGAGCGGAAGAAGGCGCGGGACAAGGGCAAGTACACGGAGATCCCCGCGCCGAGCTGGGACGACGCGCAGCTCGCCGCCCTCGACGAGACCTACGCCGCCGAGACCCGCCAGGGACGGGCCCGGCTCATGTGGGAGGACGTCGAGGTCGGCCAGGCCATGGGAGCCAAGGCCAAGGGCCCGCTGACCACGACGGACATGGTCATCTTCCACGCCGGCGGCTACGGCTTCGTGCCCTACGGGCTGAAGACAGGTCGCCGGGGCTGGGAGAACCGCCAGCGCATCCCGGCGTTCTACGTCAAGAACGAGTACGGAGTCCCCGACGTCGCCCAGCGCGTCCACTGGGACAACGCATGGGCGCAGGCGATCGGCAACCCGCGCGCCTACGACTACGGCGTGCTGCGCGAGTGCTGGCTCCACCACTTCCTCACCGACTGGGCCGGCGACGACGGCTGGGTCGAACGCCAGCACGACGAGATCCGCAAGTTCAACTACCAGGGCGACGCCCAGGTGCTCGGCGGCGAGGTGACGGGCAAGCGGGTCGAGGACGGGCGTGCCCTCGTCGACGTCGCGGTGTGGGCGCGCAACCAGCGCGACGAGGAGACGGCCCGCGGGGCGGCGACGGTCGCTCTACCCAGCCACGAGCATGGCCTACCGGTCCTGCCTGCGGTGCCCGCCGAGCTGAGCAGGGCCGCGACGGAGGTCCTGGCCCGCCACGGTGAGCTGCTTCGCGAGCGCCGCGCACGCTGACGCTGACGGTGACGGACCGGGCGACGGCGAGACCGCCCCGCACCCGCGCCTGCGTCGCCGCGGGTGACGGACCGGCCGGCCCCCGCCCGGTCCGTCACGCAGGCAGCTCCGCCATCTCCCAGCCGAAGAGACGCTCGGCGTTGCCGTGGGTGATGGCGGCGGTGTCATCGGCGGACACGCCCGCGAACAGCTCCGCCACGATCTTCTGGGTGTGGGGGTAGGGCGTATCGGCATGGGGGAAGTCGGCCTCCCACACGATGCGGTCGACGCCTACCCGGCCGCGCTGCTCCAGGCCCCACGGCTCCTCGATCATGCAGAAGGTGAAGTTGCGCCTGAACACCTCGCTGGGGAGCACGTCGTTCGGCAGGTGCGACCAGTAGCGGTGGCGCTCCCACTGGCGGTCCGCCCGCTCGAGGGCGGCGGGCACCCACCCGATGCCGCCCTCGGACCACACGATCTGCACGTCGGGGAACTTCGCGAAGACGGGGCTCAGGGAGATGTCGACCGCGCACACCCACGACGCGACGGCCATCGTCGCGATCGGCACCGCGAACGACGAGTCGGCGGAGCCCGCATAGAGCTGGCCGCTGGAGCCGATGTGCATGCAGGCCGGCACTCCGGTCTCGGTGACGGCCCGCCACAGCGGGTCCCAGTCGGCCTGCCAGTACGACGGGAGGCCGAGCGGGGCGGAGTTCTCCGGCAGGCAGATCGCCTTGGCGCCCTTCGCGACGCAGCGGTGCAGCTCGGCCGCGGCGGCTTGGGGATCCCACAGCGGCGCGATCGTCATGGGGACGTAGAGGCCGCGCGGACCGGCGGGGCACCACTCGTCGAGGACGAAGTCGTTCCACGCCCGCACGCAGGCGGCGGCCAGTTCCTTGTCCTTGAAGGACGCAAACAGGGCGCCACCGAACCTGGGCAGGGACGGGAAGGCGACCGAGGCGCAGACGCCCTGGGACAGCAGCTCCTGGGCCCGGGCCACCGGGTCGTAGCACGCGGGGATCATGTCGTCGAAACGCCTGGGCTCCAGCCCCCAGGTCTCGATCGGCTTGCCGGCGACGGCGTTGAGGCCCATGGTCGCCTCGCGGGTGTCCTCGTAGGTCCAGTACTGCGTACCGTCGGACTCCTCGCGCACCTGGGGCGCGGCGGCCTTGTACTTCTGCGGGACCCGGTCCTGCCACACACCGGGCGGCTCGATGATGTGGTCGTCGACGCTGAAAAGATTGATCATCTGACCACTCTCGCTCGCCGGCCGGAGACGGACAAGGGTCGGAACCCGCTTCTCGGGCGCTCCGGCCGGCCGGAATATGATCGTGCTCGGCGTCGACGACGGGTACGTCTCATCGGTGGGGTGAGGCGTACGCGGCGTGCCACGTCCAGCCTCGGGGATGAGAAGACCCATTTCGCCGGCACCGCTACTTACCGGCGGGTGGACGTGGTTACGTGCAGGCGTGAGCACGACCTACGACCACCACTCCGCCCGCTACGCCGAGCACTGGGCGCAGATCCACGCGGACCTGCGTCGGACCTGTCCAGTGTCACACGTCGCCGCCTACGACGGCTTCTGGCTGCTCACCCGCTACGAGGACGTGAAGACGGCGTTCCTCGACGACGCCGGCTTCTCGTCCCACCACGCTGTCGACGAGCACGGGAACCACTCCGGCGGCGTCGCGATCCCGTCTGCTCCACTGAAGCAGACCCCTATCGAGATGGACCCACCCGAGTACACCGGTTTCCGCCAGCTGCTCAACCCGCACTTCTCCCCCGCCGCGTCGAGACGCTACGAGCAGAAGATCCGCGATCTCACGACGGCCTTCCTTAACCCGATCGTGGCCAAGGGGAGCGGTGACCTCGTCCTGGACCTGCTCAACCCCGTACCCGGCGTCTTCACCGCGCACCTGCTCGGCCTCCCGCTCGCAGACTGGGAGACCTACGCCGAGCCGATGCACCGGATGGTCTACGAGGCACCCGGCAGCCCCGGACACGACGAGGCCCTCGCGATGTACTTCACGGTCATCGTCAAGCTCGGGGAGACGGCCGCGGCGAGGCGCGGCGAGCCGCGGGACGACCTACTCACCATGCTGGTGCAGGCCGAGGTCAACGGCAGGGCCCTGACCGATCAGGAGATCCTCGAGATCTCGTCGCTGATCCTCATCGGCGGCGTCGACACGACCACCTCCCTGATGGCCAACGCGCTGCTGTGGCTCCACCAGCACCCCGATGAGAAAGCCAGGTTGGCGGCCGACCCTTCCCTCATCCCCAACGCCTGCGAGGAGTTCCTGCGCTACTTCACGCCGACGCAGGCGCTGGCTCGTACAGCCACCTGCCCCGTCACCCTCAGCGGGACCGACATCCCCGAGGGGGGTCGTGTCCTGCTCTCCATGGCCGCGGCCAACCGGGATCCGGAGGCTTTCGACGATCCCGAGTCAGTCCACCTCACCCGGTTCCCAAACCGCCACCAGGCCTTCGGTCTGGGCATCCACCGCTGCCTCGGGTCGACGTTCGCGCGCCTGGAGATGCGGATCGTCCTCGAGGAGGTGCTGCGGCGGATGCCCGAGTACGTCGTCGACGAGGCGTCGGCGCGGCGGTACCCGAGCATCGGGATCGTCAACGGCTGGGTCGGCATGCCGTTCAGCGCACCGAGCGGTCCCGTCGAACCGACCCCGTTCGCGTTCCTGGTGTGACTTTCCAGCAAGACCGGCGGGACCGACCACGCACATCGTGACAAAGGAGCGAAGGAGCAGACATGGGCAGGGTCGCGGACAAGGTCGTCTTCATCACCGGCGCCGGCCAGGGGCAGGGCCGCTCGCACGCGGTGCGCTTCGCCGAGGAGGGTGCCGACGTCGTCGCCGTCGACGCGTGCGCCGAGATCCACCCCAGGGTGGGTTACCAGCACCCCTCGCCGGAAGACCTCGGGGAGACCAAGGAGCTGGTGGAGAAGGCGGGCCGGCGATGCGTCACCGCGGTCGCGGACGTCCGCCATCGCGACCAGGTCTCCGCGGCTGTCGACGCCGGCCTCGAGGCTTTCGGGCGGATCGACGCCGTGCTCGCCAACGCGGGCATCATCACCTTCCACGAGCGGTCCTGGGAGATCGAGGACGACGTCTACGACGCGATCATCGACACCAACCTCAAGGGCGTGTGGAACACCATCGTGTGCACCGTGCCGTCGATGATCGAGGCCGGGCGGGGCGGCACCATCACGATCACCAGCTCGGCGGCGGGCATCCGCGGCCAGCTGCCCTACGCCCACTACGTTGCCAGCAAGCACGGGGTCGTCGGGCTGATGAAGGCCTTCGCCAACGAGCTGGCGCCGCACCGCATCCGCGTCAACACGGTGCACCCCACCGGGGTCGCGAGCCCGGGCATGGGCATCGGCGGGGCCGAGACCGCGATCCCGATCCTCATGGCGAACCCCACCGCGATGCTCGGCGCGACGAACCTGCTCCCCGATCTGGACACCGAGCCCGGCGGCGACCACGCCCCCGTGGGCGTGATCCCCGAGCTCGACATCTCCCACGCGATGCTCTGGCTGGCCTCCGACGAGGCCCGCTACGTCACCGGAGTCCAGCTCGCGGTGGACGCGGGCAACACCAACAAGCCGTGAGCGCCGCCGCCGGGCGGAGCACCGTGGACCTTGCGCTGACAGACGAGCAGGATGACCTGCGCCGCGGCGTCCAGGAACTGCTGGGCGACCTGGACCGGCGGACTGGCGCCGAGAGCGGGGGCGACCCCGCGCTGTGGCGGGCGCTCGCAGACATGGGCGTCCTGGGCCTCGCGATCCCGGAGAAGCTCGGCGGCGCGGGCGCGGGATGGGCCGAGGTGGGCGTCGTCCTCGAAGAGCTCGGACGCTCGCTGGCGTGCGTGCCGTTCCTGTCGAGCATCGTGCTCGCCACGACGGCGCTGCACGCCGCGGGTGACCGGGAGCACCTCCCCGCCATCTCCTCCGGCGCACTCACCGCGACGGTGTCCCTGGACGCCCGGGTGGAGCACCATCGAGGCGCCGCACGCGGCAGTGCCTCGATGGTCCTTGACGGGGCGACCGCGGATCTCGTCCTCGTCGAGAGCACCGGCGGTGAGCTGCTGGCCGTGCCGAGCAGCTCGATCGTGGCCACCCCGCTCGCCACCCTGGACCTCACCCGCCGGCTGGCGGACCTGGCGATCGACGGCCCGGCCGCGGTGCTGTCCGGCGAGGCGTCGCCGTGCCTGGCCGCCGCCTCCCAGGCCCTGGGCATCGCCCTCGCCGCGGAGAGCGTCGGCGTCGCCGCCTGGGCCCTGGACACCGCGGTGGCCTACGCGAAGGTCCGCCACCAGTTCGGCCGGCCCATCGGGTCGTTCCAGGCGATCAAGCACCGCTGCGCGGACATGCTGGTCGCCGTGGAGTCCGCGCGGTCGGTCTCGACATATGCGCTGCGGGTCGCCGACACCGGCGAAGACCCCGCCATCGCGGCCGCGATGGCACAGGCCTGCGCCACCGAGAACGCGGTGGCGGTCACGGCCGGGTGCATCCAGGTCCTCGGCGGCATCGGCTTCACCTGGGAGCACCCGGCGCACCTCTACTACCGGCGCGCCGTCAGCAACCAGGCTCTGCACGGCAGCCCGACCCAGCACCGCGAGACGGTCGCGGTGGGCATGGGCCTGCCCGCTGCGCCCGCAGGTGAGGAGGACGCATGACCGCCGTCGCTTCAGGGCTGAGAGGTTCGACGACGACCTACGGAGACGCAGCACGTGCGCTGCTGTACGCCCGCAATGTGGCGATCATCGGCGCGAGCGAGAAGAACCGCTTCTCGATGCTCGCGTGCCAGGCCCAACAGGAGCTCGGCGCGATGGACCGGACCTGGCTTGTCAACCCGAAATCCCCCGAGGTGTTCGGCACGGCCACCATCGCCTCGTGCAAGGACGTGACCGCCCCCTTGGACGCGGTCTTCGTGGCGGTGCCCAGGGCAGGCGTCGTCGAGTCCCTGCGTGACGCCGCCGCAGCTGGCGCGCGAGCCGCGGTCGTCCTTGCCTCGGGCTACGGCGAGTCGGGTGAAGCGGGCCGCAGCGCCCAGGACGAGCTTGTCGGCGCGGCGTCGGAGCTGGGCATCGCACTGCTCGGGCCCAACATGCTCGGCTTCGCCAACCTCTCCAAGAGCGTGGCTCTCGCGGCCATGCCCGGGGTCATCCGTCCAGCCGGGCACGTCGCGCTGATCTCCCAGAGCGGTGCCGTCGCCGGCACGATCGTCCTGCACGCGATCCAGCAGCACATTGCTCTGAGCCACGTCGTGACCACCGGCAACGAGGCGATGATCACGATAACGGACATCCTCGACGCCGTCCTCGAC